>NZ_DBMACV010000027.1:0-41568 GCF_057861905.1 Phocaeicola sp.
TATTGTTTCTTTGAAAACAAACCGGATGCATTGCAAGGATACTATATTGAGGACTCAAAACAACTGGCCTTATTCTAAACTTATCCCGAACTCAGGTAACTGATATTGGAAAAATAGAAATAAATCTTGGATATTTCCCCAAATGGAGTGTTTATGATGAACAGGCATATTATGAGGGCAATGATGGCTTAACAACTAAATTCACCGATGAATTGACCATTAACAATTCATTGGTGGATGAATATGTGTATTATGTGTTACCACAAACAAACCGTTCCGTAAACTTTACTATTTATGATAAAGCCGGGGCAAAGTTAGGTTCAACAAGTGTCCGAGTTGATTTCTATCAAAACAGACGTACAATTGTCAGTGGCAATTTATTGGACATTATAAGTCAAAAGCCATTTTCGATAACAGTTACTGATGATTGGGAAGATGATGTGATTATTCCTTTGCAGTAACAATAATATTTGATACCTTTGCAAAGCATTGACCAAATGCACAAGACTTTTTTTGTCAGAATCATATTACCGAATTTGGGAATATGTTTTGCGCAATTAACATGGGGCGATTCCATTTTGGGGTTGCCCTTGTTTTTATATGTATTTTTGTATGTACAAAAATAAAATCCCCAATAAATCATTGATTTACAGGGGATTTTGTTTTCTTTATGTGGTGCCACCAGGAACATTAAAGTTAAATCACAATCCATCCGATTAAATCATACTTTGTTTAAAATTACTGACTATCAATTGTTTTGAATTGGATTAAATATAGATGACTGTAACCGAATTGATATTTTATAGTGACTATTGTAGTGACTATTCAAATGAAATTAGTATCTTTGTATTGTTGGATTCATAAAGGAATTGACCCCACAATTATGGCAAAATCACTTTCAAGATTTTATATTCGTAAGCAGGATGAACGGAACGAAACGGCAACTTTGTTCTTTCGCGTTCAAAATAAAAAGCATAAGGTGGATACATTGTTCTCCTCGCAAATCCGTGTGAATGTGGCTGAATGGAAAAACGCTTTGTCCAGTACAGAAAACTGGATGCGTCACCAGCGAAACAACTTCACCCTGCATGATACATTGAACAGAATAGAGTTTGTTGTGAAGTCAGAGGTGGAAGGGATGGTCTTTGACAAGGCGCATGTGGAAGCGGAAATTTTGGCTATCGCTAAACCTAAAAAGGCAGAGGCTTTACTGAAGGCACAGAAAGATGAGGAAATGCGTCAGCAGGAAGAACAACGCATCAAGGAGGAGCAGCAACAGCTGATACAGGAAGGGATAGATAGAGAACGTGCCAATATCTGGAATTTCCTGAATAGGTTTTGTGATGAAATCAAGACTGGTGAACGGCTGAATGGCAATAACCGTTATGCTAAAGGCACGGTGAAGGCATGGGGAAGTTTCCGTAAGCTGTATGACCTCTTTGACAGAAAGCACCGCTATACCTGGAACGATGTTGACCGTAGTTTTGTAACGAAATTCCTTGCTTTTATGGAAAAGGGTGACTACATGGTTTCTGCTCAAAACAAGTATCTTGTCGACCTTCGTGCTCTTGTCAATTATGCCTATTTGGATGGCTTGCATCACAACGACCGTGCCATGCAGTATTTCTCAAAAAAGAAAGTCGAAGAAAAGGATAAGGCCGCAGAGATTTACCTGACGGAAGCGGAATTGAAAGCCTTGTACGAAATGCCCCTGACCGGGAAACAGGATGAAGTGCGTGATATTTTTCTCGTAGGCTGTTATACTTGTCAGCGAGTGAGCAACTACAATCATATCAGTAAGGACAGCTTTACGACTACGGCTAAAGGAACTCCGGTAATCCGGTTGGTTCAGAAAAAGACCCGTAATGAAGTCAAAATACCCATTATGAATCCTAACCTGAAGGCCATCTGTGAAAAGTACAATTATAACCTGCCTTCTGTGGTCGATGTCATTCTCAACCGTTATATCAAGGAAATCCTAAAGGAGTTGTCTGAAACGGTTCCCTCTTTGGCTGCAAAGGTTCACACCAAATTGACCATGAAGCAGAAGAAACAGGAAACGGAAGGGCAGATTGTGGTGGAACGTAACAGTGAGGGGGAAGTGATGATGCCCCGTTACAACTGTGTCACTACGCATACAGCCCGTCGTAGCGGTATCACCAATATGTACCTGACGCACAAATACAGCATCTTGCAAATGATGCATGTAAGCGGACATAAGACGCAGAAGACTTTCATGGATTACATCAAGCTCTCTTCCGATGAGATTGCGGATGAGATTGATGCTATTGCCAATGGTGCGAAAGCTGATGTGTTTTAAATTAGATTACAATATAACAAACTGAAAATCATTTATTATGGATAATTTGAACCAGACAGATAGCATCGTTATATACCAAACTACAGATGGTGAGACCTGTATAGATGTTAAGTTTCAAGATGAAACCGTTTGGCTATCTCAAGCGCAAATGGCGGAGTTGTTTCAGAAGGACAGAACAGTAATCGGACGTCATATCAATAATATATTCAAGGAGGGAGAACTTGAAGAAAGCTTGGTGTGTGCAAAATTTGCACATACCAAGGATTATGGTCGTAGAGAAGGGTTTACCCAGCGTACAGAAACCACCCTTTATAATTTGGACGTAATCATTTCTGTGGGTTATCGCGTCAAGTCAAAGCGAGGTACTCAATTCCGCATTTGGGCAAACAAAATCTTGAAGCAATACCTGCTTCAAGGCTATGCCATCAATGAGCGCATAGCCAGCCAGAAGTTCGATGAACTCAGCCAGCTGGTCAAGGTGCTTGGCCGTACTATTCAGAATCAGGAGAAGTTGACCGAGGACAGCCGTTCGCTGCTCAATGTCGTAGTGGACTATACTTATGCACTCGATACGCTCGACCGTTACGACTATCAGGAGTTGACGATAGAAAAGACCACACCCCGGGCAGCCTTTCATGCCACTTACGAAAATGCCATGGAGGTGATTCGCCAGCTGCATGAGAAGTTCGGAGGCAGTCCGCTTTTCGGCAATGAGAAAGATGACTCGTTTAAAAGCTCCATCGGGCAGATATACCAGACCTTTGGAGGCGAGGATCTTTATCCCTCGGTTGAAGAGAAGGCAGCCATGCTGCTTTACCTTGTCACCAAGAACCATTCCTTCAGCGATGGCAACAAACGTATCGCTGCCACGCTGTTTCTGTGGTTTCTCAATGGCAATGGCATCCTTTACAATGAAGACGGCACCAAGCGCATTGCAGACAATACCCTGGTGGCGCTCACCCTGATGATAGCGGAAAGCCGTACTGAGGAAAAGGACACCATGCTGAAAGTGATTGTAAACCTTATCAACCAGAACAACAGATAGGGAAAATGAAGTCTGTTGAGTAGATTTATGTTGTGCATTTCTTTTTTGACAGGCAAGGCACTTATCTTTGCCTTTTTCAACCCTAAAAAGATTTGCCATGAAAAGAAAAGAAGAAGCTCCGGCCAAAGGAGCGGACACGGTAAAGGAGTGGATGGAAGCTCATCCGCAGGAATATGCCCAGTTTGCAGCCAAAATGAAAACGGAAGGAATAGGAGGCGTCCTGAAATTGGGTGAGGATGCTTTCCGGCTCTCTCCGGATTTCCAGCAGGAGGTGGAACGGATGGTCACCACCGGGCGGTTTGACGTTTCCTCCTTGTTGGAACACCTGGCATTATCGGACTTTGCGGAAAACTACTTGAGGGAAAAGAATGAGGACCACATGGCCATGGCTGCCTGGGTGAAGTACGGAGAGTCAGCTCCGGAACAGGTGGCCGACGAACTGGACAAGGCAGTCGTGGCACAGGACAAACGCACATACAGGGAGATGCTTTCCAGCCTGTTCAAGCTGTTCTGGGGGAAGTTCTTTCAGCGGGTCGAACTGCACCGCAGATGCCGGGAAGCGGAAGGAAAGGAAGCATTTACGGCAGAAAGTTTCCAGCACATGCTTGCCTCGAAGGATGAGAACCGGGTAAAGCGTATCGGAGCATGGCTGGGCTATGGCCGCAGCGGCATGGATATAGCCCATCTGTATTTCGCACTGGCAGAAACGGCGGAAATCAGCTCCAAGGTGGCCGTGACCGACTTTGTTGCAGCCTTGAAGGCAGCCTATCCACAACATTCAATCGTAGGACACCGCCAGGTACAGAAAAGCGTCAATTACCTGAAGAACCTTTCTCCCAACCGGAAGCAATACGGCAAGGATGAACCCGAACATCGCTTTGCCATCGACATCATCAAGACCGAAGTACTGCTCCTTGCCACTGAAACAGCCGACTGAAATCAATTCTTTTCAATTCGTTTAGTTCGTTTTCGGGTCAGCGAACCGAACGAACTCTTATTTCTTTTAAATTCAACTGATTGCCAGTTACTTTTGCGCCATCGTTCTATATCGGAACGCTGGCGCTTCTGTTTTAAATCCGTCCGCAGAAGCCGTCGTAACCCGGACGGAAACCAGTATGTATGGAAGATTTATTCAATATCCTCAGTGAGGGCAAAGCCCATGTGAGAGTGGAAATGGATGCCGCAGACCTCAAGGCATTTTCCGATGAACTAATCCGCCGTGCCAAGGATGAACTCGGCTCGATGGTGGAAGCCGCCCGTAAGGAGCGCATGCTATCCAAGGCAGAAGTAAAGGAACTGTTCGGTGTATGTGATGCCACCCTGTGGCATTGGGACAGGAAAGGCATCCTCAAACCCGTCAAGACCGGCAACAAGGTGCTTTATCCCGAGTACGAAGTGCGCAAGGCGCTTGGACAACGCAACCAAATCCTATGAGCTTATGGAAAAAAACATTCTTTTCCCTCTGGGTATATTTCCTGTGCCCGTAAGGCATATCGTGGAATCCCTGCAGAAGTACGAGCACTATCAGGTGGACTTTACGGCTGTTTCTTTTTTCACTGCATTTGCAGCCGCCATGGGCAATACCTGGTCAGCCCGTTTCATGACCGGGTGGGTCAGCCGTCCCATTCTCTATGTGGTACTGGTTGGTCCGCCCAGCTGCGGCAAGACACCTCCGTTGCGTCAGGCGGTAGCCCCGCTGCTCAAACTGGATGAAGCTTCAGACCATATCTATGCGCAGGAAATCAGGCAGTACCGCAAATGGGAGAGGCTGACCGCCAAACAACGCAAGCAGCACTCGTTGCCTGAAGAAATGGAAATGCCGCAGCGCAAGTGTCACGTGGTGGTCAACTCCACCATCGAGGCTCTTGTGTCCGCTTTGCGCGACAATCCCCGGGGCATACTCATCTACAATGACGAAATAGACAGCCTGCTCTCCAACTTCAACCGCTACAACGGTTCGGACGAAAGCTATTTTCTCAGCCTGTTCAGTGGTACTCCCTTCAAATACACCCGCAAGTCGAACAACGAGTATATCTTCTTGCCCAATCCTTACTGTTCCATTATCGGAACTACCCAACCCGGCATGCTCTCCTCGCTGTTTGGCGGGAAACGCTCGCAGAACGGCTTTTCCTCACGTTTCCTGAAAGTCTATCCGGATATAGCTGCCATGCCATCCTGGAACGAGGCTTCCATGCCGGAAGAAATTCTGGATGAATGGGAACGCATCATCCGTCAGGTGGATGCCGTTCAGCCTCCGGCAGGACAGGAGGGAAAAATAAATCCCTTTGAACTTTTCTTTTCACAGGCAGCTAAACAGCGTTTGATCAGGTGGAAGAACGAAGTGAACAGCCGTATCTATGTGGAGTCGGAAAGCGAGGCGGAGAAAGCCCTTTGCGGCAAGTTGGAAACCTACCTCATCCGCTTCTGTCTGGTCATTCAAGTCATGCGCGGCATCTGTGGAGAAGCCGACATGAACGAGATTGACGAAGAAAGCGCCGACCGTGCCATCCGGCTGACGGAATACTTCCGTGCCATGGAGAGCCGTATAGCGCCGGAAATGGAAGTCGGGATGCTAGACCAGCGGCACACCGAACTGCTATCTCTTCTGCCTTCCTCGTTTACCACCTCCGAAGCGGTAGGCATCGGCAAACGGATTGGCCTCTCGGAATCCACCGTCAAGCGTTTCCTGCGGGAGGGTGCCCGTGAATTCATCCGGAAAAAGGCTCACGGCCATTATTGCAAAATCTAAAAAGGTCAATGACACTTTGACCTTTTTGACACGATGACATTTTAAAAAATAAAAGCCTCCTCTGAAAATACTTTTCAAAGGAAGCTTTTGCTAGGATAGACCAAATAGACTCAACAAAACATATTTTGTTATAATTGATTTATCTATAGTCTGTTGATTTCATCAAAATTGCTGTTGTGATGACTATTTTTTTCTTTACCAAATCTGTAGGTCACATTGAGTCTCAATTGTCTGGATTCACTTTTACCCCAGTTCCATAGTTGGAATCCGTTAAATGAACTGTCATTATCCCATCTATTGGTCCAAAAAATATCGCTCATTGCCAGATTTACCGTCCATTTCTTATTGGCGAAACTTTTACTGAAACCTATATCGACATATCCGGATGGTTTGATATGCTCGTTGGATGCTCCAAGGTGTTTGGTGATGTACGATCCATTTAGCTCCATTTGAACTTGCCATGGCAATCTGATCGTGTTCTGTATGGAGAATATACCAGCAAAACCATCAAGATCGAACTTTCTGTATTGGTCAAATGCTATGTCATTCTTTACATAATATCCTATCAGGTTAAGATTCATTTCCCACCAGCGTGCGATGTTTATACCCTGATACAAGGTAAGCGAAGCCCGCTGCTGCTTTCCGATGTTTCTTGGTGTCATAATTACTTTATTGACCGAAAGTGTATCCGTTATCTGAGCCTTGTAATCCTTCATGTATGAATAAGAAGCAGTGATCGCTGTGCGGCTATGTGAGTAAGTCAAGGCTACCTTATGGTTTTTTTGAGGCGTTAAAAACGGATTACCTTTCCAATAGGATAATTCATCAAGCAGATACTCAAAGGAATTAAGGTCTTGATATGCAGGACGGTCTATGCGGCTTGCATAGCTTAGCGTCAGTGCATGACTGTCATTTATCTGATAGTTCAGATTGAATGTAGGGAATAAGTTGAAATAGTTACTTTTATTGTTTTCATCACCGTCTCCGTCAATAGTGTGCAGTAGACCGTCAGAAAAAGTATATTCTCCACGCAGTCCGGCTTCCATACTGATTTTATCGCCCAGAGAATGAGAATATAAAATATATCCAGCTAGGATCTTCTCTTTGTATCTGAAGTCGTTTGACTGTGATTTGTCTATTGTCTCTTGACCGTTATCTACATTATAGAACTGATATCCGTTATCAGCATTGACTGATGAAAACTTCAGTCCTGATTTCAGCTCTCCATTCCACAGTGGATGTTTCTGGTCGTATGATACGGCATATATATTTATATCTCTGCTGTTTACAGACTTATACAGATTATCCTTTAACACAGAACCATCAGGCGATACATATTTATTGGGCTGCCAGTTTCCTGAACCACCGTCAAACCAAGCATAGTTAAAATCCAAGTTATAGCTGACTCCTTCTTTCGGTGTTGCCATATAGTAAAGATTTCCTCCATATCTGTTTCCTTTCTGAGTATAATAATTATTACTTGCATAAAGAATCTGCTCCAGTTCCATTGTACTTGCATCCCTGATTTCAGTAACAGTGTTTGTTTGTCCGGGGCCGAACAAAGTATTTGCATCAATTCTTGCACCAATCAAATGTTTGTCATTCAAGGCGTATTCCATATTCAGATTACCTGATATAGTCTTACGCTTGTCTGTATCCTGTGTGGGACTATAATAGTCTTTCCCTTCTTGAATGCGGTGCATACCATAGTCCATATTGTAATACCCGAAAGCATGGTTATAGTTTCCAGACAAACTGAATCTGTTTTTTGTATAGCTGAAAGAAAGTTCCGTGTTCTCTCTCAAGTTTTCCCAATATGAAACACCATTGTTCAGAGAGAAGAAGAAACCTTCAGACTTCTTTCTATTCATATTGATGTTTATGATGCCTCCTGACCCTTCAGCATCGTACTGAGCTGATGGGTTGTGCATCACCTCAACGGAAGAAACGGAAGATGATGGAGTAGCTTTCAGAAGTGTTACAAGTTCATCCTTCTGCATATATGTCTGTTTGCCATTAAGGATTACCAGTACACTATTCTTGCCTCCTATACTGATGTTGTTCTCTCCATCAACAAAAACTCCGGGTGTTTTTTTCAGGACTTCAAGAGCCGTACTTCCGGCTATGATACTGCTGTTTTTGGGAGTAAAAATCATCTTTCCTTTTTCTATCTTTACGGATGGAGATTGTTTTTCTCCTACAATCACGATATCGTCCAATACAAAATTCTCTGATTGAAGTTTGATAGGCGGGATTATGGTGTCTGTTTCTATTGTAAATTCATGGCTGATGTGCTGCTTATATCCCATGCAGCTAACGTATATCTGAACCCTCCCTTCTGCGCTCATCTGGTATTTGCCGTCTAAAGAGGTGATTCCTTGTTGTATGACATTTCCATCTTGTGTGTTTATCAATACGACTACGGCAGCATCGATAGGTTTTCCAATAGAATCTGTTACCGTTCCAGCAAGTTGATGTTGTGCAAATGCTATGCAACTTTGCAAAAGAAGGGCGAAGGAGAATAGAGACTTTTTTATGTATTAAAAATATTGATATTGGCAAAGGTACGCATAATCTATAAGAAAACTAGTCTACAATCCCTATTTTGTATAAGATGCATTTTGCATTTTGGTCAGTAGTAGCTATGATTCTATGTATAGAGTAAACAAAGAACCATGCATTTCTATCTGTCGGTTAGCCATTTCTTCTGTGTTCTATAATGGTTTATTAAACACAGGGCGTTTGATGTATTGATGTCGAAAACGATTATCAAAGTGTTTTAGGTATAGCATTATCAGCAACCAATATTCTTATAAGCAGTTCGTTTTCTTTTAAAACGTTCTCTTTTGCAAAGCGAAACAGCGATTTATCGCTCCGCGGCGGTAGCAGTCGGCAAGTCACTTTTGAGGGGACAAAACGAATTTTGTGCCCACAAAAGTACAACTTGCTTAACAAATCCTGTAAGCCTAAATTGACTAATAAAGGATAGTTTTCCGGCCTGATTCTTCAAGCTTTTACCAAGGTGTAATAGACTCAGAAACTTGTTTCCCTCTTGTTGTTGGAACCTTTGCTTGCTGATACCATGGTCGTGGTACCTTTGCGTATTGGGATGCTCAGTCAATCGTGGCGAGCGTTCAATATACAAGAGTACCATGCACTTTGTGTTCGAGTTATGTAAGTCTTAGGATAGTCTTGTATATGGGTTCGGAGTTCTGAAGGCTGACGGTTATCAAGATAAGGATTTTTTTGCGTGCAGTTCTTGGTACATAGAGCGATAGAGCACACAAGCTTTGTGCACAAAGGAACGGAAATCTATGATACTTGGTGTTTAGGGTAAAACGAATCGTGAACTATCGGATGGCTGTAAGGTCTGAAAGAGTGGACAATCTCGGGAAATCCCGAAAAGTAGTCGACAGCTATACGGGAAGGTGACAGCCTATTTTGCATACAGAGCCAAGCAAGTTGTACCCTTGTCATTACAAAACGAGTTTGTCCTCACAAGGGTAACTTGCCGATTGCTGCGCAACGGAGCGAATAAATTCGCTGTTTCGCTTCGCGAAAGAGGGAGAATCAATGAATGTTGAATCTGTAAACTTAATTCTTTGGGGACTTCGGTCCTACGATGCAATGAACGGATAAAAGACAGCTTGATAAACCGGATGTATCCGTTTAAAGTTCTGCCTATATTTGTTTCAGCAGACAATGATTCAAGTTCTTTTATGTTAGATGGAATATTGGATTCCGGGCAGATGAACCGGTGTTTGCCGTATTGAACGTAAATCGTAAGCCAATCTATTGAAGCTGTGGCAAACAAGAAAAGGAAATGGAGCAATTAGGAAATGTATGGATATGGAATGGGATTATCATGATGAAAGGAAGCTATGGCTCATACTCTATTAGAATAATGAACTGAAGTCTTCTGGTCAGTAGTTTGTGTGTTCAGAGGAAGTGAATACGAGCATCAGTGGAAAAGGGTAAAAGGTCAAAAAGTTCAATAAGGTCAAAGTGTCATCGTGTCATTGGGATTTTTGAAAAGTCATAGGATGGGGGGAAGGAAGAAGGTAAAGCGAGTTGAGTAACTTAAGGGAAGGTGTGAGATAGTGACTATCTAATTAAAGGGAAAAGTAGTCACTATGTTTATTGTGTCATCAAAGCTGTCTGTTGCTATTGTACTTTGATTGGGAGTTAAGATTAAAAGAAGTCTTTAAATAGCCTTTAATCAAAGCGATTTAAGCAGGTTTACTGGGTTTTAAATAGTGACTTTTATAGTGACTATTGGGTGTAGTGGCTAAAACGAAAAACTCCGAAATGCTTGATAATGAAGCATTTCGGAGTTTTGCAGGTGGTGCCACCAGGAATCGAACCGGGGACACAAGGATTTTCAGTCCTTTGCTCTACCAACTGAGCTATGGCACCAATGTGTCGTTGCAAAGAATTTTTCTCGTTTGCGGTTGCAAAGGTAAATTAAACTTTTGGAGTATACAAATATTTTGGGAAAGAAATGATGAAAAATATTTTATGTAAATTTTTTCTTTATTTGTTTGGCCGTTTCTCAGAATATGCATATCTTTGCACCGCAAATCAGAAATGACTGCAATCGGAATGTAGCGCAGTTGGTAGCGCACTACGTTCGGGACGTAGGGGTCGGGCGTTCGAGTCGCCTCATTCCGACAGAAAAGGTTTAACTCTTCTCTCTGAGTTAAACCTTTTTTTGTGTCTGTTTGCAAACTGCTGTGCCGGTATGTAATCGGGATGAGAGCAGAGGCTGGGGTTTTATTAAGCGTGTGGAAGATGGAGTTTGCTTGAATTGAAAGGGTTGATGGTGCTTGTGAAGTCTTTTGTGGGCATGGATGGTGTTATTTTAAGCTTTGAAGGCGATTGTTTGTTTTTAGAAAAAGCGAATCTGTAGTTGAAGGTATTTGGGGTGATTGAGTTATGAAAGTGCGGGGTTGTATGTGTGAAAACAAAAAATCCCGATTCGGAAAGAATCAGGATTTTGAGTGGTGCCACCAGGAATCGAACCGGGGACACAAGGATTTTCAGTCCTTTGCTCTACCAACTGAGCTATGGCACCAATTTGTTATTGCAAAGAGTGTTTCTCGTTTGCGGTTGCAAAGGTACGCAAAGTTTTTGAAACTGCAAATTATTTATGGGAAAAATGTAAAATAAAATGCAACTTCTGTAGGAATTATATAAAAAATCCCGCTATTCCGTAAAGGAACAGCAGGATTTACGATATGTTTGTATTGGATTATTCTGCTTTCAGCGGATTCCATCCCTGAGCTTTCAGCTCCAGTTCGTTACCGTCGCGAGTAACCAATGCACAACCCAGTTCGGGCTTTGTAATATGACCGATGACTTTCACTCCTTCTATTTGTGAAACTCTTTCGTGATCGGTCAGAGGGACTGTAAACAGAAGTTCGTAGTCTTCACCACCATTCAGTGCGCAGGTTGTCAGGTTCATGTTGAACTCTTCTGCCATGACTGCCGTCTGGTAGTCGATAGGAATACGGTCTTCGTATACACGGCAACCGGTCTTGCTTTGCGAACAGATATGCATCAGTTCCGAAGAAAGACCGTCGGAAATATCCATCATGGCTGTTGGTTGGATGCCGGCTTTGGCCAGTCGTTCGATGATGTCACGGCGTGCTTCCGGTTTTAAGAAACGTTCCAGCAAATATTCTTTGCCAGCAAAATCGGGTTGCACATCCTTTTCTCCCTGAAAGACCGCTTTCTCACGTTCCATCAACTGAAGTCCCATATAAGCAGCCCCCAAGTCACCACTTACACAAATCAAGTCAGTATCTTTGGCTCCGTTGCGGTAAACCACCTTATCCTTGTCGGCTTCACCGATGCAAGTGATAGAAATAGCCAGACCCGTTACCGAAGAGGTTGTGTCGCCACCCACGATATCTACATGATGCAGTTGGCAAGCCAGTTTCACCCCGTCGTAAAAATCTTCCAGATCTTCGATACAGAAACGTTTGGATACCGCCAGCGATACAGTAATCTGCTTAGGAGTACCGTTCATGGCATAGATATCCGAGAAATTCACCATTGCCGATTTATATCCCAAATGCTTCAGTGGAGTATAAACCAAATCGAAGTGTACACCTTCCATCAACAGGTCGGTTGTGACCAGCACCTGCTTTCCGGCAAAGTCGAGCACGGCAGCGTCATCGCCTACGCCGTACTTGCTTTCCTCATTCTGTAATTTAATATCCTCGGTGAGATGCTTGATCAGTCCGAACTCACCGAGAGTTGATATTTCAGTTCTATCTCCTTCGTGCATAGTTTTTTACGCTCTGTTAATAAGTTCTCTCATGATGGTAGTCATGCGCGGCTGTGCTTCGTCGGCAGCCTTCTGTACCTCTTCGTGTGAAACCTCGACAATCTTGCCTTCCACGCCCAGGTCGGTAATGACTGATACGCCGAATACCTTGATGCCACAATGATTGGCTACGATTACTTCGGGCACGGTGGACATACCTACTGCGTCGGCTCCTAAAATACGGAACATCTTATATTCCGACGGAGTTTCGAAAGTCGGTCCCTGTGTGCCGATGTATACACCCTGCTGCACTTTTATACCCTTTTCTTTCGCAATTTCGAGTGCTTTTGCAATCAGCTCCTTCGAATAAGCCTCGCTCATATCCGGGAAGCGAGGTCCGTAGTCGATGTTCTTTCCACGCAGCGGATGTTCGGGGAAGAAGTTGATATGATCGGTAATGATCATCAGGTCGCCGATTTCGAAATTCGGGTTTGTACCTCCCGCAGCATTCGATACGAACAAAGTCTTGATGCCCAGTTCACGCATGACACGTACGGGGAAAGTTACTTCCTTCATCGAATAACCTTCGTAAAAGTGGAAACGTCCCTGCATGGCCATGATATCCTTGTTGCCCAGCTTGCCGAAAATCAGCTTACCGCTGTGACCTTCTACTGTCGATACCGGGAAGTTAGGAATTTCGGAATAGTTTATTTCATATTTATCGGTAATTTCGTGTACCAAACTGCCCAGACCTGTGCCTAAAATGATGGCTGTTTCGGGATGAGTGTGCATTTTAGCTTTTAAAAAAGCTGCTGTTTCTTGAATCTTTTCTAACATACTCGATTATATTTTGGTTAAATAAATGTTCTTCTTCGTTCAAAAAAGCTACCTCTACCGGCAGCACATATATATAAGGTTTCAGCGCTTCATCCAGTAGCGGATGGGTGATAAGCCGTGCCGCATCCTTTTCGGTGGTAACGATAAAGCGCTTACCTTCGGGAAGTTTCTTGAAGGCTTCCATTATCCGTTTCATATCTGCCGCGTCAAAGTCGTGATGGTCGGGAAAAGTCGACGGGGTAATGAACTGCGTGTAATCCGACAGCTTGTCGATGATAGCTGCGGGCGAAGCAATGCCTGTTACCAGCAGGATATGTTCATCCTTTCGGATTTCTTCTAACCTTTTTTCCGGTTCTGTCGAAAAGAGAGGTTGCAGCCTACCATACGCCAGCGTAGTAAAATAGAGCTGCTGGCAGGGCAGGGGAGCAATTGCATTTCGCAGAGCCTCTTGTTCCGCTTCACTCAGTTGTGCCGGACATTTGCTCACGATGATGATGTCGGCGCGTTTCTTGCCACTTTCCGGTTCCCGCAATCGTCCTGCCGGCAACATCCGGTCGAGATGAATCGGGCGATTGTAGTCTATCAGCAGGATTGTCAGTCCCGGCTTCACGTAGCGATGTTGGAAAGCATCGTCCAGCACGATGACCCGTACTCCGGGAGCCGTATGACCGTCCGTCAGTTGACTGATGCCGTGACAGCGGTTGCGGTCTACAGCCACATAAATATCCGGAAATTTATGTGCCATCTGGTAAGGCTCGTCGCCTATCGCTTCGGCTGTCGTTTCGGGAGTTGCCAGTACAAATCCTTCAGATTTCCGTTTGTATCCACGGCTCAAAACTGCTACCTGATAGTCTTTCCGCAACAGCCGGATAAGGTATTCCGTATGAGGAGTCTTTCCAGTTCCACCCACACTGATATTGCCTACGCAGATGACAGGTATCGGAAAGGACTGTGAATGAAGAATATCGCTGTCGAACATCCAGTTGCGTATACTTACCCCCAGCCGGTAAAGGCAAGCCAGCGGCAGCAGTCCGTAGTAGATTTTTATTTTTCTTTTAGGTTTCATCAGGCACCGGCGCTTTATTTGATAACCAGATCAAACGGCATACGAGCCTGTAAACGGTCGGCATCCTTGAGATTCTTCAGGAAACGAAGCCCGCTGTAATATTCACCGAAGTTATTCTGCATACGGCTGTTGATGTAACGTTCCGGAGTTGTGTTAAGCAGAGAAGTAAAGAAATCCTCTTTTTCCGGATAGTTTACCACGGTATAGCGGTCTATTTTGGCACGCGAAACCGCTGCATCTACAGCCTTATCCAGTCCTCCCAGTTCGTCGACCAGTTTCAGATCCTTTGCCATTTCTCCGGTCCATACACGTCCTTCGGCTATCTTTTTGATATCCTCAATATCCATTTTTCTGCCGTCGGCACAACGTTTCGTAAAGAGTTCATATCCTTTGTTGACCATATTCTGCATCAGTGTTCTTTCCTCTTCGTTGAACGGACGGGTTAAATTACCCAAGTCTGCCAGCTCATTGGTTTTAACAACGTCAAAATTCAGTCCTAACTTGTCTTTCAGTAATCCTTCCGCATTGGGAACCAGACCGAAGATTCCGATAGAGCCAGTCAGAGTTGTCGGCTCGGCCACAATCCAGTCGGCAGCACAAGATATATAGTAACCGCCCGAAGCGGCATAGTCACCCATGGACACAACAACCGGTTTTTCCTGTTTCAGCAGCGAAACCTCACGCCATATCTGTTCGGAACCGTAGGCACTTCCTCCCGGAGAGTTAACACGCAGCACAACTGCCTTCACGCTTTCATCTTCGCGTAACTTACGCAAATCCTTTATGACCTTTTCGGAGTTGATGCCTTCTCCGTCGTTTGACTCACTTCCGTCTATTTCACCATAAGCATAATATACGGCAATGATGTTACCACTTTTATCTTTCGGTACATTCCGTTTTACGTTTATCATATCTTCCAGCGAAAGCGTATTCAGCTTATCATCTTCCTTGCAATCAGTCAGCTGTTTCAGATAGGCCAGCACTTCGTCCTTATACATCAGTGTATCAGCCAGACCGGTACTGAGATAGAGTTCTGCCGGCTGAAGGTCCATGTTGCGACTGGCAAGAGCATTCAGAGAATCGGCAGGAATCTTTCTGGATTCGGAAACCTCGTTCAGAATCTGTTGCCAGATAGAGCCGATAAAAGCCTGTGTCTGCTCGCGGTTTGCCGGACTCATTTCCGTAGCAATGTAAGGTTCCACAGCCGATTTATATGTTCCTACACGGAAAACCTGCATTTCCACGCCCACCTTGTCGAGCAGACCTTTCAGGAACATGGTCTGTGCAGCCAGACCGTGCCAGCCGATGCTTCCCGAAGGATTGGCTATGACCTTGTCGGCAACACTTGCGATGTAGTAAGTTCCTTGTGAATAGGTTCCGGCATAAGCCACGATAAACTTGCCGCTTTTCTTGAAGTCCACCAGCGCGTTTCGTATCGCCTGCATGGAGGCTGTCTGGCAGGCAAAAGCACCAGCATCAATGTAGATTCCCTTTATTTTGTCATTTTCCTTTGCTTTGCGGATGGAAGTCAGAATGTCATCCAGTCCGTAAGTCGTATAATCTTCTCCCAAGAACTGCATGAGCGGATTCTCCTGGTAGCGTTCTACGACATTGCCCTTCAGTTCGAGAACAAATACCGAGCGGTCTTTTACCACGGTTTCCGTACCGGAAGAAGAGGCAACTATTCCGGCAAGACTGATGATACCAAGAATTGTGAAGACTACTCCCGTCAGGACCAAACCACAAACGGTAGCAAAGGTGTATTTCAGAAACTCTTTCATTGTGTGATACTTTTTAGAAATTTATCAAATAACAAAGTTAGTCTTTTTCATGGAATAACCAAAAGCAAACGAATTTTTTCCTGACGCTGGGAGAAGGAGTTGAAAGATATTAGGCAGGATGCGGGC
Organism: Phocaeicola sp.; assembly: GCF_057861905.1. NCBI lineage: Bacteria > Pseudomonadati > Bacteroidota > Bacteroidia > Bacteroidales > Bacteroidaceae > Phocaeicola > Phocaeicola sp. Next base: position 16,196 of record NZ_DBMACV010000027.1, read on the forward strand.
ATGTGTGAAATAAGCTTCAGCATGTTTAGAGAAAAACGTCTCGATGTTTTTTTATTTTTTGTACAAAAACAAAAAAAGTTTGTACAAAAAATAGCGGAGATTTTACGGCCTTTTCTTTTTGTGCCAGCAAGTCTTTTAAGGAATGTCGTCAATTATGTATGTTCGTTATTTTAATCTCTTGTTATGAAATCGTTTCTTCGTGAAAAAGAAATAATATACCGCGATAGCGGATAAAAAGTTGGTAACGAGATTATTGAAGAAACTCGGGCCGATTTTTTCTGTTGTAACATAAATTCTTTGCAAACATCATCCGTCGTACAATAAATCTTTGTAAATTCAGGCTTTGAGAATTAGTTTGTGTTTATATTTAGTTAATATAGTAACCGATAAGCCATGAAACAAGTATATAGATCAAAAGTAGATAGCTGGTTGCTGATACTCATTCTGGTAGCCTGGGGTATACCGTTGACACTTATTGTTGTGAACGAGTTTTCAGCAGTGAAATTCAGTATTGTTTCGTTTATGCTTATTTTTACTTTGTTACTCCTTTTCGGTATAAAATACACGATAGAAGGAAAGGTCTTGCGGGTACATTATTCTTTTTTTTATAGCGAGCGCATTAATATTGACGAGATAACAGAAATTGCCAATACCCATACGCTCCTATCGGCTCCTGCGGCATCCTTAGACAGAGTCAAGATAACGTATGGCAAAAAGTATGTTATACTATCTCCGAAAGATAAGCAGATGTTTGTGAAACAGCTTTGCGATATGTCTGCAAATCAGATTCGTGTGAATATATAGCTGCCTTATTTTTGCTATAAATGTGAAATAAGAGTGAATCTGTTCAGGACACTTGCGGAAAAGCAATGTCCTGAACAGGTTTATTGTTATTCGGTTTTGATATTGTTTACCGGATTCTCTCGTACAGCTTTCCGGCTGATAAGGTATACTGATCCCAGTGAGATGAGTGTGATGACGGCAAATGCTGTTGGTGGCACCCACCAGGGGAAGCTACTGTCGTAGGCTACAATCTTGTCGATAGTGTGTATGCCGAAAGCCATAAGCGGTATGGCTATTATCAGGCTGATAAGCAACGATGAGAATGAGAATTTCATCAGTTGCAGCATTTCGTTGCGGCTGCTGGAGCCGAAAGTCTTGCGAATAGCAATATCACGCTTGCGCTGAGCAATGAAATAGATACTCATGGCAGTCAGTCCCAGCAGTGAAATAATCAGTGCGGCACAAGTGAAAATACTAATCAGCTTGTTCATACTGATAATATCGCTGTACTGGTCGACAATCTGATCTTTGTACCAGCTTGAACTGAACGGTGCATCTTCGGTCAGTGTACTGTACAAGTCAGTTATTTGCTTGCTGTAAGTTGCCAGATCGCCGTCTTGTACTTCTACCAGAATACTCCACGGATAAATTTTGTCGGCTGGGAGTATCTGGAGACGCAAAGGATGTTGTTCACTCATGACCGAACGTATGTGAAAATCTCTAAATAATCCGGCAATGGAGAAACTACGTCCCCGCTCGTCGCTTACATAGTCGGTTGCACCTCCGAGGTCTTTGGAGGCCGATTCGCTGATAAACCAGTTGTTCTTGTCGAATGACGTTTTGTGATCTTCGTAGATCTGTATTCGGAACATGTCGATAAAGGCTGAGTCTACCTTAAATGTCTGAAAACTCATGTTCTTAGGAGCTCCTTGAACCATAACAACCATCGTATTATTATTTCCTCCGTCTATCGGAGTTCCTTGGGTAAGACTTACCCGTTTCACAAAAGGCAGTTTTTGTACTTCATTGCGGAAAGTGAGCAGAGTTTCCTGCTCTGCTGCCGGAGTAAGGCAGAGAATGTTTCCGTAAGTATAGCCTAATGGTTCGTCCAGTATGCGGTAAATTTGTACACTTAAGTAGATTGCACAACTCAACATGGCGATGGTCAGTCCGTCTTGTACAATGTTCAGCACACGCAAATATACAGCTTTGGTTTTCCGGCGGAAGTGTCCTTTTACAACGTCCAGCGGATTATAATTGGACAGGATGGTAGCCGGTACGAAACCGGATATGAATGACAGCACGACGATAAGCAGCAGGTAAGCCAGGCAGGTCACGAAAGACAAGTCGCCCGTCAGGTCGAGCTTTACGCCCAGCAGGTCCATGGCAACCGGTTCGGCGGCTTTTGCAAGCAGAAATCCCAGTATGAAGGCGATAACGGTCATAATGGACGATTCGCCTATCATGCGCCAGAATATGTCGGAGCGGGAAGAACCGAGCAACTTGCGGGTTGCCATTTCCTTGGCGCGGTAGGTGGTTTGTGCAATGCTCATGTTGACATAGTTGAATATGGCCATGAACAAGATGATAATACCGGTGACAAGGAAAAGTACGACCATGCGGAAGCTGTACTGGTTGACATCTGTAGGACCGGAAGGCGTTTCTGTGTGGAAGTAAAACTGATTGTATGGCACGAACTGTACTTCCTTGAATATTCCTCGGTTATAGATCCACCAGCAATCTTTCAGATAGGAGAGAATGTCGTTTGCCTTCGTATTCAGGTCGGCGCCTTTTGCGGTGCGGAAGAATACAAGTGCGCTGATGGCATTGCCCATCATACCATCTGTCAGGCTGATTGTTGCGTTCAGTCCGCTGATGTTTTCGTAAGGGATAACAGCTTCTGTCGATTCTTTGAGCAAAGAGTTTTCGATGTTTTCCATAATACCGGTTACAGTGAACTTCTGGTTGCTGTTTCCTTTCGCATCCGGCATGTCCAATTCCAGTACTTTTCCCAAGGCAGGTTCATTGCCGAACAGACGATTGGCGCACGAACGGCTGAGAACGATGCTATGGTCGTCTACCAGTACTTGTGCCGGATTCCCTTCTGCCAGCTTATAACTGAAGAACTGAAAAAAGTTCTTGCGGACAACGAGTGTCTGAATCTGGGTCGGGTTTTCGTTGATGCGGGTCTGTATTCCGAAATTTCCGGTGTAAGCACACCAGTCTTCTATTTCAGGATAACGGCTTTGCAACTTTTCTCCCAGCAGATAATGTCCGGCTGCTGTATTTTCGCTTGCAAATACACAGATACGGTCGGTATCTTTTAAATTTTTGTCTACCGATAGTTGGCGGGTTACCATGTCGGCTATTAGCAGAACAAACATCAGTGAGATACTTAGTCCTGCGATATTGACAACCGTAAACAGCTTGTTACGGTGCAGAAAAGTGAAGTAAGTTTTTAGTCCTTTCATATAATTAAATTGTTTTTATTATTCGGTTTTGATGCTGTTTGCCGGGTTCTCGCGAGCATTTTTCCAACTCTGTACAGTGATGGTAAGCATGGTAATAAGCGTAACCAGCAGGAATGACAGTATGAATATCCACGGGCTGACAGGAGTCTTTTCTGCGAATCCTTGCAGCCAGTGCTGCCCGATCCACCATCCGAACGGTGCTGCCACGATGAAGCATCCGGTAAGTATAAGTATATATCTCCGGTTGAACATGTACAGAATCTGTGTGGTCGAGCTTCCCATAATCTTTCTGATTCCGATTTCCTTTCTTCGGTACTCGCTTTCGAACATGGTGAGTCCGAACACTCCTGTCAGGCTGATGGCAATGGCAATGAGTGAGAATAGCAGGATCTGCTTGGTGAAGCGCAATTCGTTCCGGTAATTGGCATCGAGTACTTCATCCATGAACCGGAAATTGAAGTCGTGTCCGGGAGTAAACTTTTCCATCGTTTTCTGGAGTGACTGGATAATCGCAATCTTATCTACTCCTGCCGATACACGAACATTGATGGCTTGCTGCCATTGATGACCTATTTTCTCAAAGTTTTTTCCATAAATAAAAAAGGCCATAGGCTGCGTGTTGTCATCGTTACGGAAGCTGCTGTATTTGATGGAGCGGTCTGGTCGACTTTCATCCAGGGATATTTTTTGCGTGCCACTTCGTTGAAGATATAGACATCTCCGTCGCCCGGCTTGAAGTTTCGTCCTTCTGTTACATGGATTCCCATTACATCCAGAAAATGATAATCAACAGGCATTACATCAAATTGTACAACTGTATTGTTGTAATCCATGGCCCAGTTCATGTAGTTGTCGGCAGAGCTTAGAATGAACATTGAAAAAGCTACTCCTTTTACCCCGGGAATACGGGACAGGTCGTTTACTACGGCATCATTCTGTGCCTGAGTTTCCGTTGTCATGTTTCCTGTGATGATGACCTCTTTATCATATCCATAGTTGGATGTCCGGATATAGCGGCTCTGCATATACATGATTCCTACTCCGATTATGAGCATGTAGGCAACAAAGAACTGGATACATACCAGAGCTGTACGCAAGGTACGTCCTTTAGGAGAAAGACCAAAAGAGCCTTTTAGTGCCAGTGCCGGTGCAAACGATGTAACATAATAGGAGGGATATATGCCGGCTAAGAATCCCATGAGCAGACTCAGGCAGAAAGTAATGGTGAGCAGTATCGGATGTTCCAAAGGCTGTAGTCCGGCACTTACCAGGTCTTGCAGACCGGAATCTTTCAATAGCAGTACCTCTATCAGAGAAAGTATGAAAGCAATGGTACTGATAAGTACGGATTCTGCTATCAAACTGAAGCGAAGTGAACGGGTTGTTGCTCCCAATACTTTTTGGGTATTGATGCTTTTGATGCGCATCGGGGTTTCTGCCAGCGAGAAATTCATGAAATTGATAGTCGCTATTACTACAATCAGGAAAGAAATACATATCAACAGGTAAACTGTAGTACGGCTGCTTGCACTTTTGTTTGCTATGGTAGAAAAATGAACGTCCGCCAATGGTGATAAATGAACTATAGAGGAGGAAATGCTGTCACTCCCTTCTGATGCATATTCGGGATTATTCTTCTTGACAATTCCCTCTATAAGCGTTTCTATTTCGGGTGCCGAATCCGGATGATCCAAACGTATGTAACAAGTGTAATTCCAGTTGTTCCACCTGTCTTTATTTTCTTTGGGATCGTTGGGCATCATGATCCAGTTTCTTATCTGTGCGTTTTCTGGAAAGTCTTTGTATACCCCTCCGATAGTCCATTCATTATTGCTGGACCGTTTGTCTTTGAAAATGCTTTGTCCAACCGCATCTACTGTTCCGAAAAAACGTTTTGCCATTGATTCTGAAATGAGAATTGTTTTGGGCTGGTTCAGTGCATTGGCAGAACCATTTATCATTTTGGGCTGGAACGTTTCCAGAAAATTGCCAAAGCCGCAACAAGTCGTTTCGTTGAATATGTTTCCGTTTACTTCATAGTCGGCTTGCGCCATAAATGCATTGGTTATGGATATTGACTTTACGTGTGGTGAACAAGTCTGTATCAGTTCACATAACGGACGGGGCATCCACAACTGCCAGTCGGAGTCTGGTGTGGGTTTGACTTCTACTCGGAATATTTTTTCGTAGTCTTTATATCCTTTATTGAAATTATAGTCATAGTCCACCTGTGTCATGATGACAAAGAAGGATGCAAAGGCTATGCTTAGCCCTAAGATGTTCAGTATGCTTGCAGTAAAGAAGCGTCTGAACGTATGCGAAAAGTTGCGGACAAGTGTTTTCATGGGAAATAATATTATTCAGTTTTGATGCTTCGTACCGGATTCTCGTTGGCATTCTTCCAGCACTCGAAGGTCACTGTCAGTATCGTAATGAGGCTGACCAGCAGGAAAGAAATGACGAATATCCAAGCATGGATTGGGGTTTTGTCAGAAAAACTTTCCAGCCAGTCATGCCCAATCCACCAGCCGAAGGGGGCTGCCAGCAGGAAGCAGATCACCAGCATGACGAGATAACGCTTGGTAAACATATAAAGAATTTTACCGGTAGAGCTTCCTAAGATTTTCCGGATTCCGATTTCCTTGCGGCGGTATTCACTTTCGAACAGCGTAAGGCCGAATACACCAATTATGCTGAGTACGATAGCAATTAAGGAGAACAACAGAATCTGATGAGTGAAACGCAGTTCCCGATGGTAGTTCTGGTCAATCACTTGATCCATGAACCTGAAATTGAAGTCACGCCCCGGCGCTATCTTTTCTGCGGCCTCTGTCAAGCGGTGAAGCATGTCCACCTTGTCTACTCCCGGAGCTACCCGGATGTTCAAGATGCTGTTGGCATCCCAGTCAGCATGATCTTTTCCGTAAATAAAGAAGGCCATCGGCTCTGCGGCATCGTTGTTGCGGAAGCTGCTGAAACGGATGTTCTCACAGAATCCCACGATCGGATAATCTTCGGGGACAGCCGGTTCATCGACTCTCATCCAAGGATATTTCTTTCGGGCCGCTTCGTTGAAAATATACACATCTCCGTCACCCGGTTTGAAATCACGTCCTTCAGTTATCTTGATTCCCATCACCGACAAGTAGCGGTAATCTACCGGAAAACAGACCATATTGATGGAACGGTCTTCACTTCCTCTTCCCCACGACATGTAGTTATCGGACGAGTTCAATACGAACTGGGAAATGGAGATTCCTTCTATGCCCGAAATTCCAGACAATTCACTGACAATCGCTTCTCTGCGATCGAGGAGTTCGTCAGGAATTTCACCTACCAGAACCACACTCTTATCGTAACCATAATCACTGTTCTGTATGTAATGACTTTGCAGGTACATGATGCCTACAGAAATAATTAGCATGAAAGAGACGAAAAACTGGAAACAAACCAAAAACGTACGCAGCATTTTGCCTTTCGGGGAAAGACCGAACGAGCCTTTCAATGCCAGTGCCGGCTGGAAAGAGGTGACGTAATAAGAGGGGTAAGCTCCGGCCAGCAAACCCATGCATACGGCGATTCCCCCTAAAGCGGCCAGCAGGATCGGATGAGCCGTCAACGAAAGATCGGATGCCACTAAGGTACTTAGAGGGGTGCCTTTCAGCAGGTAGAGCCAGAGCAAGGACAACAGGAATCCGCATACACAAACCAATACCGATTCTAATAGCAGATATATCCGCAAAGAGACAGTGGAAGCACCCAGCACCTTCTGGGTATTGATGGAACGTAACCGCATGGGAGTTTCTGCCAGTGAGAAGTTCATGTAGTTGACTGCTGCCGTTAGCAGAATCAGTACTGATACACACAGCAGTAGGTACAAAGCTGCTTTGCTGGTAGCTGCCTTGTTGCCTATCGTAGAATAGTGTACTTCGTCCAGCGGCGTAAAATGAATGAAATTCTCCCAATCTTCAGTTCCGTTGATCCGGTCTCTTGGAATCTTCTGCTTGCAGTTTTCGATGACCGACTGCTGTACATCGGCCAATGAAGCCGGATTGTCGAGCCGGATATACATAGTATAATTCCAGTTTGTCCAGGAATCTTTGTTCAAATCCGAACGAAAAGAAGAGAACACACAGTTACCCAACTGGGAGTTTTCCGGCATATCCTGATAGACACCTCCAATTACCGATGGATAATTATGAGATTTATGGCCTGTGTAAAGGGTCTTGCCAATGGCATCCGTGGTACCGAAAAAACGACGAGCCATGGATGCGGAAATCAGGACCTGACCGGGTTCATTGAGAGAAGCAGTCGTGCCGCATACCATAGTAGGCTGAAATACCTCCAGGTAATCCCCAAATCCGGTAAACTCAAGTTCTGAATAAATGTGTTCATCTACTTCAAAATCACTGGGATAGTTTGACAATGAAGTTATCGAAAAGGCTTGTATATGAGGGGATGCAGTTCCTATTAGTTCACAGAATGGACGAGCCAGCCAGATTTGCCAACCGTATTCTCCACCTGGATTTACTTCTACCCGGTAGATGCGATCGTGTGCCGGATAGGCTTTGTTGTAGTTATAGTCGTAGTCTACCTGTGTCAGGATGACAAAGCAGGCTGCAAAGGCGATGCTTAACCCCAGCAGGTTTAGTATGCTGGCCGTAAAGAAACGCCGGAAAGTATGTGAGAAATTTCTGAAAAGTGTATTCATAATTCGTTTTGTGCTTAACTTGTAGCTGTAATTTTTAGTCACCGACTTTCAATCGTCGGGTAGAAACACTGCCGAGGCCATCTTTTGAAATATGAGCCGATTGGGCTTTCCCGTTCAGGGTAAGACTACCCACACCGTCCACATTGGCATCCAGTTGGTCACAATCTACTGTAAGTTCACCACTGCCTACTCCTTCTAAAGAGACTTTTACGTTGCGGGCATGCAAATCGGCTACATTCAGGCTGCCTACCCCTGCTATCTCAAATTTGATGTTTTTCAGGTTCAGACGGGATTTACACTCAAAGGAACCAACTCCGTCTAAAACAACTTCCTGTAAATCGGGTGCACTGAGGTAAATGAAAAGTCCATTTACCTGCTTGCTTGTTTTCTTTCTTTCTTTGGCCCACGTAATCAGTAATTTCCCATTCTTAACGGTGCATCTGGTCAGGTCCACCCATTCTTTTTCACCTTCTACACGAAGCGAATAGGTGTCGGATTGCGTGAAATATACTCCTGCTATACTTTCCATTTCGATGGAATGGAAAGCACTCACACTACGGGTTTCACTTACTTGTTCTTTGTTTCCTCCTTTTGCACTGGCACAGTTTACACATAAACAGGCCATTACCAAACTCGTTAATATAGTTGCTATCTTTTTCATCATTATCTTAGCTTTTTAGTTTAATACCAGTACTTCGTTGTCTTTGTAACTTTCATATCCGGAAACAATAACTCGTTCTCCTTTTTCCAGTCCTTCCAGTACTTCGTAATACTGCGGGTTCTGTCGTCCGATACGGATTTTACGGCGATAAGCTTTCTTCCCTTCTTTGTCGACTACGAAAATCCAGTTACCTCCGGTTACTTGGAAGAAGGTACCTTTAGGTATCAGAACACTTTCAGTAGGCTCTCCCAACTGCAGGTCGATGTAATAAGTTTGTCCGCTTCGGATGTTATCAGGACGTTTACCTTCGAAAACAAAGTCAGTGCGGAATCGGCCTTCACGAACTTCGGGATATACTTTGCGGACTTTCAACTTGAATGTGTTTTCCTGTCGTTCAAAGGTAGCTGGAAGTCCATTGGTTACCCGATCGATATAATGCTCGTCTATCATGGCTTCTATTTTGAAGTCGGAAAGGTCGTTTATTTGCCCGATCATTTGTCCGGCGGTAATATTCTGTCCTAATTCCGCATCCAACAGCCCAAGCTCACCGTCGATAGTAGCGCGAACTTCCAGCTTATCCTTTCTTTCACGAATCAGCAGTACATTTTTTCGCATGTTCTGTAAATTGTCCTCCATCTGGTCCATTTGTATGTTGCGATAGATAGAATCTTGTACCAGTCGCTCGGTAATCAATCCATGTTTCTTTTGTGCAACTTCGTAGTCTTCTTTAGCCTGAAGGTATTCTTCCCGACTAATAAGGCGTTCTTGATATAAACGTTTATATTGAAGATAGGTACGTTGCTTGCGGCGTGTATCAATATCGAGCTGTACTTTTTCGGTTTCGTTGTTTAGTTTATCTTGTTGCATGGTAACCTGCGTATTACGCAATAAGTTTTGTTTTTCGGCAAGTTCTGATTCTGCATTCAGAATCTGCAAGTCTAAGTTTGAATTGCTGAGGCGGAGAATGATATCTCCTTTTTTTACATGTGCTCCTTCTTCTACTACCTTTTCCTGTACGATTCCTCCTTCTTCCGGGCTCAGTTGGACGACGGAGATAGGCTGTACTTGCCCGTTCAGTCGGATATAATCATTGAATTTGCCGAATGTTACATCAGCTATGTTAAGCGAAGAGGCTTCCACTCTTAATGTAGATGCGTGGTTACCGAAAATGATCCAGATTAATAGTAGCAGAACGATGACTCCTCCAGCTATGTAAGGAATGTGTTTCTTTTGAATGCCTTTTTTCTTTTCCAGTTGTATATCCATAGTGCGTAATATTTTATTCTTTGTTTCTGATAATATCTTGTCCTTTATAATAATCTACCAGTCTGAATTTCATCAGATAGGTAAGTTTACTCTGTAATAGCCCTGTTTGGCTTTCCAGTAGTGTGGCAGCGTTATTTTGTACGTCAAGTGAAGTCATAAGTCCTTCTTCGTATTTGCGTCGCGTAACGTGGTAGGCGAGTGAATCGGAAGCTACCTTCTTTTCCATCTGGATGCTTTCTTTCAAGTAGCCTTCACGGTCTTGTACGGCTTGTTGTACCAGTTTTTGAAGTTCTTCTTTTTGCGCTTCGTACTGTTCGGTAGCTATGCGATAATTATTCCGAGCCTGACGCATGTTGGCAATACCCGACAAGCGATTGAAAATAGGGATACTCATACTAATGCCGAAATAAGAACCAAAATTGTTTTCGAACTGAGTGGAAAACTGCGGATATCCCGTTTTATGTAATTCTTTATAATAGGAACTTGAAATGCCTCCGTAGAAAGTAATAGATGGAACTACCGAGCTCCATGCTATTTTACGATCCATGTTGGCCGAACGTTTTTGCATTTCGGCTTGTCTTAGTGTTGGATTGTATGTCAGTGCAAGACGGAATACTTCGTCGGCGTGTTCTGTTGTCAGTTGTATTTGTTCGAAAGCTGATTGCTCCAACAGACATGTATCGAGTATCAGGGAGTCTTCGGTTGGAAAATTCATTTTTTGTTTCAGAGTCAGCATGGCTGTTTCGTATAGATTACGCTGATGAGTCAGGTTGTAGGCATCAGTAGCTTGTTGTGCTTCCATCTGTGCAACATCCGACATTCCTTTTAAACCCAGCTCTTCTTGCCTGCGAGTTTTATAAAGCAAGGAATCACTTTCTGTCAGTTTCTGTCTGGCAAGTCGTGTAGTGCCATAGTAATAAAGTGCGTCGATATATGCCTGAAATGTTTCCAGTGCGGTATTGTCGCGTGCTTCTTGCAGGGCTGCTTTGCCTAATAGCAGGTTGGCTTTGCTTTTTCGTACTTGATTAATCAGGCTTCCTCCTCGGAAGATCGAAATAGAGGCTTCCATACTATAACCATTGTTGAATGTCGATTCCGATTTATAAGTGTTGGTCTCTGGATCGACCGAACGTCCGAAATTATATTGTGCACTTACTCCTCCTGATACACCCGGCAAAAATTGTCCGATTGCTTTCATGCGTTCCAGACGGTAGTTGTCGGCTTCCAGATTACGCTGCTTAACCGTGCGGTTATGGTTGACAGCATAAGTCATGCACCGGTCTACGTCCCAAGCTTCTTGCGCTGTCAGATTAAGGCTGCATAAGCAAGTCAGTAGCAAGATTGATTTCTTTATTGTGATATTTCTTTTCATGCATTGTTCGTTTTATTCACTGTCTTTAATTCAAATATCGTGCCAAAAGAGTAATGTGTTGATTATCAGTTGTCGCGCTGTACTCGTCTTTCCTTGTTGTGTCAAAAAATTAGACAGTAGGTGTCTAATTTTTTGTCACCTGTTACCCATTTCGTTATTTTATCTTTACGTATCTTTGCATGACTGCAAATAAAAAGAGTATGGCTAAACAAGGAATTTTGCTGGTTGTTGATGATAACCGAAACATTTTGACTTCCCTACAATATTTGTTAGGAGAATACTTTGAGCGTGTAATAACAATAGATTCTCCTGTTACAGTCCCAACTTTGCTGAACCGGGAGGCTGTCGATGTGGTATTGCTTGATATGAATTTTTCATCAGGTATTAATAGCGGGAACGAAGGGCTTTATTGGTTACGCGAGATTAAACGCCTCCGTCCACAAACTGAAGTGGTGCTTTTCACGGCGTATGCTGATATAAACCTTGCTGTAACTGGAATAAAAGAAGGTGCTTCCGATTTTGTTGTAAAGCCTTGGGAGAATGCCCGTCTGGTACAGACGCTTCAGGAAGCATATGCCCGAATAGCAGATGCGCGCAAAGGTAAAAAAAGGTAGTAACAGTTCCGGCAACATCCGATGCCGGTATGTATTGGGGGAATTCGCAGGCAATTCGTCCTTTGCGTATGCTGGTTGAGAAAGTCAGTACGACCGATGCCAATATTTTGATTACAGGAGAAAATGGTACGGGAAAGGATATGTTGGCACGTGAGATTCATCGGCTGTCTAATCGTAGAGAGGGACCGATGGTTGCTGTGGACATGGGAGCCATTACAGAATCGTTGTTCGAAAGTGAGTTGTTTGGTCATGTGAAGGGTTCATTTACGGATGCGCATACCGACCGTGTTGGACGATTTGAGGCTGCTGATGGGGGAACGCTCTTTTTGGATGAGATTGCTAATCTGCCTTATCATTTACAGGCGAAGCTGCTTACGGCTATTCAAAAACGTTGCTTTGTGAAAGTCGGAAGTAATACACCTCAGCCTACCAATATCCGTTTAATTTGTGCTACCAACCGTAACCTGGAAGAGATGGTGAAGAATGGAGAGTTCCGTGAAGATCTGCTTTATCGTATCAATACTATTCATTTACATATACCTGCTTTACGTGAACGTAAGGAGGATATTCTTCCTTTGGCGAAACGTTTTCTTGAACAGTATGCGCAGCAATATGGCAGACCGGTACAATCTTTCAGCCCTGAGGCTGCCCGCCGTTTGCTGGAGCATCCTTGGTTTGGTAATATCCGTGAGCTGCAGCATACGGTGGAAAAAGCTGTTATTCTGTCTGATGGTGATGAGTTGCAGGGAGATATGTTGCAGCTAACACCAACGTCTTCTTCAGTTGATTCGGTAGCCGTGCATACAGAAGTTGAAACTCCTTTTCATACGCTTGATGAAATGGAACGTAGTATGGTGAAACGTGCTATCGATCAATGCGAAGGGAATCTTTCGCAAGCCGCAGCTATGTTAGGTATTACTCGTCAGACGCTTTACAATAAAATGAAACGTTATGGGCTGTAGGTGGATTTATTCGATTACTGTACGTACGTTACTGCTTGTTGCTGGAGTTGCGCTGATTACTTTGGGAATTACCGAAGGAAAAGGGCTGTTGATGGGGGGTGGGCTGTTGTTATGTGCTGCTTCCGTTTTTATTTTCCGAAAGATGCAGCAACAGTTGCGTGAAAAAAGTTGGTTGATGTTGGAGGCTATTCGTAATCGTGACTATTCATTTCGTTTGCCGATATCAGGTTTCTCAGGAGGAGAACGTGTGTTACAGGATACGCTCAATCGCTTTGGCGGGCTGATGAGTGAACAGAAGCAACTGATGGAGCAGTGTGAACGCTTTTACGAACAAATCCTTTCGAGTGTAACGTCGGGTATCATTGTACTGGATGAAAATATGAAGGTTGTACAGACAAATCCGGCTGCTGCACGTTTATTGGGGTTACCTGTGCTGAGTACTTTGCAGCAATTGGAACGTTATGGTACGGAAGTTTCTCATGTATTTCGTACATTGGGTGCCGGAGAAAGATATAATATACAATTCTCGACATCAAAGGGAGAAGTGCAGTTGCTGGTACGTGCTTCGGTTATGCAACTGGGTGAACAGAAGGTACGGATTCTGGCCTTAAATGATATTCGCAATGAACTGGACGCAAAGGAACTTGACTCGTGGATAAAACTGACTCGTGTGCTGACACATGAGATAATGAATTCCATAGCTCCCATATCGTCATTGAGTGAAACGTTCTTAAAACGCAGTGATGTTGTCGGAACTCCTTTGTACGATGGTATACGTGCCATTCATGAAACTTCTACAGGTTTAATATCGTTTGTTGATAGTTACCGTAAGTTTTCTTCCTTGCAAAAGCCTTCACCCGAACCTTTTTATTTGCTGGATTTGCTTCATCAGATAGAAGGGCTCACGCTTGTTCCTGAAAATATTTCTCTTACTTTGCAAATTGAACCGGTGGAACTGATGCTTTATGCAGATCCCAATTTGATACGTCAGGTGCTTATCAATCTGATAAAAAATGCGGTACAGGCTATTGGTGGAAGTAAAGGAAGGATACATGTGCGTGCATATAGTTCAGCCGATGAGCATGTGTTTGTGTATGTCAGTAACGATGGTCCGGCGATACCGGAAGCAGAAGCAGAACAAATTTTCGTACCGTTCTTCACAACCCGTAGTGAGGAAAGTGGTATCGGGCTTTCTTTGTCGCGTCAGATTATGAAGCTTTCAGGAGGAACTATCAGTCTGCTGCGTTCGGGTACGAATGGCTGGAATACAACCTTCGTGCTGGAGTTTGAATAAGAATTTATTCTCGTTCTGATTCTTTTATCGCAATTTTTCCGTTCTCCTTTTCTATATTGATGATGCTGCCTTTAGGATTCAGGCTGAACGGAGTGATTTCATCACTTTGATTGTCGACAATCATTAGTGCGTTTTCCTCTGCAAACCGGTTAACTTGAAGAGTGAGAGCTGTAGATCCCATTGTACAGTTGAGCAGCAGGCTATCGTTTACATATACCGAGATGCTGTCGCCTGCCAAACTGTTCCCTATTTGAATGGTATATAAATCACTTGATACTTTCTGCTCGGTTTTAGGAGCACGAAAACTCAGGTAGAGGAACAAGCATACGATGAAAAAAACTCCAAAGGCTAAAATGCCATTTCCTATCATAAATTGCTTGTTGCTATTGATGCTTTTATTGTTCATAATGAGATAAACTGTTTTATTTTGTCTGCAAAGATACCCCAAAAAGATAAATCTTGCTAAAAATGAAATATTTATTCTAATATTTTGCAGTACATTATATTATTTGTATCTTTGCAACCGAGATGGATGAAAAGGTGGAGGGGCGGTTAAGCTCCTTTTTTTGTTCTTATATAGTTAATACATGATAGATAAAAACGTTGTAACCCGGATAGTTGAAGAATGGCTGGAGGGTAAAGATTATTTCCTGGTAGATGTCACTGTAACTCCGGATGACAAAATTGTAGTTGAAATCGACCATGCGGAAGGCGTATGGATTGATGATTGTGTGGACTTAAGCCGTTATATCGAGTCGAAGCTGAACCGAGAGGTTGAAGATTATGAACTTGAGGTTGGCTCGGCAGGAATCGGGCAACCCTTTAAGGTACTTCAGCAATATATTATTCATATCGGAAAAGATGTGGAAGTGCTGGATAAGGATGGAAAGAAATGGACTGGCGTATTGGCAGAGGCGAATGAAGCTAACTTTACGATTACGGTACAGACAAAGGTGAAGCCTGAAGGCGCAAAACGTCCGAAGCTGGTAGAACAGAATGTTACCTTTACTTATGACGAAATAAAATACACCAAATACTTAATAAGCTTTAAATAAAATTATGGCGAAGAAAGAAGCAACTGTCAGTTTAATTGACACGTTTTCGGAATTTAAAGATTTGAAGAATATCGACCGCACCACGATGGTGAGCGTACTGGAAGAATCATTTCGTAGTGTGATTGCAAAGATGTTCGGTACCGATGAAAATTACGATGTGATTGTAAATCCCGATAAAGGCGATTTTGAAATATGGCGTAATCGTGAGGTGGTGGCTGATGATGAGCTGACAAACCCGAATATGCAGATTTCACTTACCGAAGCTCGCAAAATCGATGCATCGTATGAAGTAGGAGAAGAAGTAACTGATGAGGTGATATTCGAGAAGTTCGGTCGCCGTGCGATATTGAATCTTCGCCAGACATTGGCTTCTAAGATTTTGGAACTGGAAAAAGATAGTTTATATAACAAGTATATCGATAAAGTCGGCACAATTATTGCTGCTGAGGTTTATCAGATTTGGAAGAAGGAAATTTTGTTGCTTGATGATGAAGGCAATGAATTGTTGCTTCCGAAAACAGAACAGATACCAAGCGATTTCTATCGTAAAGGAGAAACTGTACGTGCGGTTGTAGCACGGGTAGACAATAAGAATAATAATCCGAAGATTATTCTGAGCCGTACATCTCCAGTTTTTTTGCAGCGCTTGTTTGAACAGGAGGTTCCTGAAATTAATGATGGACTGATTACAATCAAGAAAATCGCACGTATCCCGGGCGAACGTGCAAAGATTGCTGTGGAGTCTTACGATGAACGAATTGATCCGGTTGGAGCATGCGTCGGCGTAAAGGGATCTCGTATTCATGGTATTGTTCGTGAATTGCGTAACGAGAATATTGATGTTATCAACTATACTTCGAATATACAGATGTTTGTACAGCGTGCACTGAGCCCTGCCAAGGTTTCTTCTATTATTATGCATGAGGAAGAGAAAAAGGCAGAGGTATACCTGAAACCAGAAGAAGTTTCGTTGGCTATCGGTAAAGGTGGTATGAATATCAAGTTGGCAAGTATGTTGACTGAATATACTATCGATGTATATCGTGAGCTGGATGAAAATGCAACAGATGAAGATATCTATCTGGATGAATTCAAAGATGAAATCGATGAATGGGTTATCAATGCTATTAAAGGTATTGGTATTGATACGGCAAAAGGTGTACTGAACGCTCCACGTGAAATGCTGATCGAAAAAGCTGATTTGGAAGAAAACACAGTGGATGATGTGTTAAGAATTTTGAGGGCAGAGTTCGAGGAATAAATAAAACAGACTATCCGTGACTGAAAACCTTTTTCCCTGAACTCTATTAAAAACTAAAAGAATTTATGACGATAAGACTGAACAAAGTAACAAGAGATTTGAATGTAGGTATTGCTACGGTAGTGGACTTTTTGCAGAAGAAAGGATATACTATCGAGGCAAATCCGAATACTAAAATTACTGATGAACAATATGCTGCACTTGTGAAAGAGTTTAGCAAAGACAAAGATTTGAAAATAGAGTCTGAAAAGATTTTTCAGGAACGGCAGAATAAGGAACGTAATAAAGCTTCTGTTTCTATCGATGACTTGCAGGCTGAGGCTAAGCCGGAAGTGATAGAAACAGTTGTGCCCGAAGATGCACGTCCGAAATTTAAGCCTGTAGGCAAAATTGATTTGGACAATCTTAATAAGAAGAAGGTGAAGCCGGCTGTGGTGGAACCTGCTAAGGAAGAGAAAAAGGAAGTGGTGGAAGCTGTAAAACCAGTGGAAAAGCCTACACCAGTACAGGTGGAGGAGAAGACTGTGTCGGAAGTTGTACAGCCGCAACCTCAGATTAATGAACAACAGAAACAGCCGGAACAGAAGAAGGCAGAAGATTTGAAACCGGATTTAATGGAAGAAAAGAAAGAAGCACCCGAAGCACAGACCGTTCAGCAGGACAAGGAAGATGAAGTGTTTAAAATCCGTCCAACGGAGTTTAAGTCGAAAATAAATGTAGTAGGTCAGATTGACCTGGCTGCACTGAACCAGTCTACTCGTCCGAAGAAGAAAACTAAAGAAGAAAAACGTAAAGAGCGGGAGGAAAAAGACAAGCAGCGTCTGGAACAGCGTAAACAGATGAAGGACGCTATTATTAAGGAGATAAGAAAAACCGACGAAAAAGTTGATAAAGGCGGTCAGGGCGATGTTGCGGGTAAGAAGAAACGTAATCGCATCAATAAGGAGCGTGTAGACATTAATGCAGCAGGTAGTATGGCTGCACCTCGTGGAGGAGATAATAAAGCTGGCAAGGGCAATTCTAATGCTGCTCAAGGTAGCGGTAAGCATAATAAAGATCGCTTCAAAAAACCGGTTGTTAAGCCGGAAGTAAGCGATGAGGATGTTGCTAAGCAGGTAAAAGAAACTTTGGCACGCTTGACCAACAAAGGAAAGAATAAGGCTGCCAAGTATCGTAAGGAAAAGCGTGAAAGTATACAGAACCGTCAACTGGAACAGGAAGAATTGGAACAGGAAGAAAGCAAGGTACTGAAGTTGACAGAATTTGTTACGGCAAATGAGTTGGCAAACATGATGGATATTTCGGTTACTCAGGTTATTTCTACTTGTATGAGTGTGGGTATCATGGTTTCCATCAACCAGCGTCTGGATGCTGAAACTATTAATTTGGTTGCAGAAGAGTTTGGTTATAAAACGGAATATGTAAGTGCGGAAGTTGCTCAGGCTATCGAAGAAGAAGCTGATGCAGAAGAAGATTTACAACCGCGTGCACCGATTGTTACTGTCATGGGTCATGTTGACCATGGTAAAACTTCGTTGCTGGACTATATTCGTAAAGCCAATGTAATTGCTGGTGAGGCCGGAGGTATTACACAGCATATTGGAGCATACAATGTGAAATTGGAAGACGGACGTCGTATTACATTCCTCGATACTCCGGGACATGAAGCGTTTACAGCTATGCGTGCTCGTGGTGCAAAGGTTACCGACGTAGTTATTATCATTGTGGCTGCCGATGATAATGTGATGCCGCAGACTAAAGAAGCCATCAACCATGCAATGGCTGCGGGAGTTCCTATCGTATTTGCCATTAATAAGATTGATAAGCCCAATGCAAATCCAGACAGAATTAAAGAAGAACTGGCTGCAATGAACTTCCTGGTAGAAGAATGGGGAGGTAAATACCAGTCACAAGATATATCAGCAAAGAAAGGTACAGGTGTTCCAGAGCTGTTGGAAAAAGTCTTGCTGGAGGCTGAAATGCTTGACCTGAAAGCTAACCCGAACCGTAAGGCTACTGGTTCTATCATTGAATCTTCATTGGATAAGGGACGTGGATATGTAGCTACCGTATTGATTTCAAATGGTACATTGCATGTTGGAGATATCGTGTTAGCCGGAACGAACTATGGTAAGGTTAAGGCAATGTTCAACGAACGTAATCAGCGTCTGAAAGAGGCAGGTCCTTCTGAACCGGTATTGATTTTAGGTCTGAATGGAGCTCCGGCTGCTGGTGATACATTCCATGTATTCGATACAGATCAGGAAGCTCGTGAAATTGCCAATAAGCGTGAACAATTGGCTCGTGAACAGGGCTTGCGTACACAGAAGATGCTTACTTTGGATGAAGTTGGTCGTCGTTTGGCACTGGGTGACTTCCACGAATTGAATGTAATTGTGAAAGGTGACGTGGATGGTTCTGTAGAAGCATTAAGCGATTCGTTGATAAAATTGTCCACCGAGCAGATTCAGGTAAATGTTATTCACAAGGGAGTCGGTCAGATTTCAGAATCAGATGTATCGTTGGCCGCTGCTTCGGATGCAATTATTGTAGGTTTCCAGGTTCGTCCGTCAAGTAATGCTGCTAAGCTTGCTGAGCAGGAAGGTGTGGATATACGTAAGTATTCTATCATTTACGATGCAATAGAGGAAGTGAAAGCAGCTATGGAAGGAATGCTTGCTCCTACATTGAAAGAACAGGTTACCGCTACCATCGAAGTCCGTGAAGTCTTCAATATTAGTAAGGTGGGTATGGTTGCCGGTGCTATGGTTAAGACAGGTAAGGTAAAACGTTCTGATAAAGCCCGTTTGATTCGTGATGGTATTGTAATCTTTACAGGAAGCATCAATGCATTGAAACGTTTCAAGGACGATGTGAAAGAAGTTGGTACAAACTTTGAATGTGGTATCAGCCTTACCAATTGCAATGACCTGAAAGTAGGTGACGTGATTGAAACTTATGAGGAGGTAGAAGTAAAGCAAACTTTATAATTACATTATAATATCTTTAATGAGGTGATGTCATCCTGAGCATAGCGAAGGATCTGTAAACGCTATCGGATGTGTACAGATTCTTCCCTGCGTTCAGCATGACATTTCCTTTTTTATGGAAGTGAATATGACAGTCCTCGATTGGATTATTATAATAGTGATAGGTATAGGAGGTGTATTGGGATTCACAAAAGGATTTATTAAACAACTCGCCTCTATTGTAGGACTGATAGCAGGTCTGCTTATAGCTCGTGCTTTGTTTGCTTCGGTAGGAGAGAAACTGGCAGAAGAGTTAGGTACCCCGCTGACATTTGCTCAGGTTATAGCTTTCATCTTAATATGGCTGCTGGTTCCAGTCGTATTTTTGATGCTGGCTTCAGCTCTGACAAGGGTTATGGATATTGTCCAGTTGGGTTTAGTAAACCGTATGTTGGGGGCAGGTCTGGGTGTATTGAAGTATATGCTACTTGTCGGTGTTGTTATACACTTTATTGAGTTTGTCGATTCTAAAGATAACTTAATAAAGTCAACCGTCAAGCAGGCTTCTGTGTTATATCATCCGATAGAAGATTTTTCGGGTATTTTTTATCCGACTATAAAGAATGTAACTAAACAACTAATAGACTGATATAAAAAGTATATGCAAGAAGAACTCAATAAAAAGGAAGAATCCCAGAAAAACGAGTTTGTAAAGCAGCTTACGCAGGAAAAATACAAATATGGTTTTACTACGGAAGTGCATACAGATATCATTGAAAAGGGATTGAATGAAGATGTGGTACGATTAATTTCGGCCAAGAAGGGTGAACCGGAATGGTTATTGGAGTTCCGTCTGAAAGCTTATCGTCACTGGCTGACAATGGAAATGCCTACATGGGCTCATCTCGATATTCCTGAAATAGATTATCAGGCTATTTCGTATTATGCCGATCCGACTCAAAAGAAAGAAGGG
The DNA here is from genome assembly GCF_057861905.1 of Phocaeicola sp. Classification (NCBI taxonomy): domain Bacteria; kingdom Pseudomonadati; phylum Bacteroidota; class Bacteroidia; order Bacteroidales; family Bacteroidaceae; genus Phocaeicola; species Phocaeicola sp. The sequence goes on from NZ_DBMACV010000027.1 coordinate 36,588, forward strand.
CCGAAAAGCATGGACGAGGTAGACCCTGAACTGGTGAAAACATTTAATAAACTGGGTATTCCGCTGGAAGAGCAGATGGCGCTGAGCGGAATGGCGGTAGATGCCGTTATGGACTCTGTTTCTGTAAAGACAACCTTTAAGGAAACACTGATGGAAAAAGGAATTATTTTCTGTTCCATGAGTGAAGCCATACGCGAGCATCCGGATTTGGTGAAGAAATATTTGGGCTCTGTTGTGGGCTATCGCGATAATTTCTTTGCAGCTTTGAACTCGGCTGTATTTAGTGACGGTTCATTCGTCTATATACCTAAAGGAGTACGTTGCCCGATGGAACTTTCTACTTATTTCCGTATCAATGCGGCGAATACCGGACAGTTTGAACGTACACTGATTGTTGCCGATGACGACAGTTATGTTTCTTATCTGGAAGGATGTACGGCGCCGATGCGCGATGAGAACCAGTTGCATGCCGCTATCGTAGAAATTGTTGTATTAGACCGTGCCGAAGTAAAATACTCCACAGTACAGAACTGGTATCCGGGTGATGCTGAAGGTAAGGGAGGCGTATACAACTTTGTAACGAAGCGAGGAAACTGTAAGGGAGTAGACAGCAAACTGTCGTGGACACAGGTAGAAACCGGTTCTGCTATCACATGGAAATATCCAAGCTGTATCCTCAGTGGAGATAATTCTACAGCTGAGTTTTATTCGGTTGCGGTAACCAACAATTACCAGCAGGCCGATACGGGTACCAAGATGATTCATCTGGGAAAGAATACTCGCTCTACCATTGTAAGTAAAGGTATCAGTGCCGGAAAGAGCCAGAACTCATATCGTGGACTGGTTCGTGTATCGGAACGTGCAGACAATGCCCGCAACTATAGTCAGTGCGACTCTTTGTTGTTGGGAAGTCATTGCGGTGCACATACATTCCCTTACATGGATATACACAATGAAACGGCAGTTGTTGAACACGAAGCTACCACTTCGAAGATTTCGGAAGACCAGTTGTTTTATTGCAACCAGCGTGGTATTCCAACCGAAGATGCAGTAGGCTTGATTGTCAACGGTTATGCGAAAGAAGTATTGAACAAACTTCCTATGGAGTTTGCCGTAGAAGCACAGAAGTTGCTCTCTATTTCGTTGGAAGGCAGTGTAGGATAAATAAAAAAGAACGTTATGTTAGAAATAAAAGATTTGCATGCCACAATTAATGGCAAAGAGATATTGAAAGGAATCAACCTGACAGTAAAGTCGGGTGAAGTACATGCTATCATGGGACCGAATGGTTCTGGTAAGAGTACATTGAGTAACGTACTGGTCGGTCATCCGGCTTATGAAGTAACAAAAGGCTCGGTAACTTTCGACGGAAAGGACTTGCTGGCTATGAGTCCGGAAGACCGTAGTCACGAAGGATTGTTCCTTTCGTTCCAGTATCCGGTAGAAATTCCCGGAGTAAGCATGGTAAACTTCATGCGTGCAGCTGTAAACGAACAGCGTAAGTACAAAGGACTTCCTGCTCTGACTGCAAGCGAGTTTCTGAAGCTGATGCGCCAGAAACGTGAAGTTGTGGAACTGGACAGTAAGCTTGCCAACCGTTTTGTAAACGAAGGATTCTCTGGTGGCGAAAAGAAACGTAATGAAATCTTCCAGATGGCCATGCTGGAGCCGAAGTTGAGCATCCTCGATGAAACAGACTCCGGACTGGATATTGATGCGCTCCGTATCGTAGCCGAGGGAGTGAACAAACTGAAGACTCCTGAAACAAGCTGTATCGTGATAACTCACTATCAGCGTCTGCTGGATTACATCAAGCCCGATATCGTACACGTACTTTACAAGGGACGTATCGTAAAGACTGCCGGACCGGAACTGGCACTCGAACTCGAAGAAAAAGGTTACGACTGGATTAAGAAAGAATTAGGAGAATAAGCATGAAAGCAGAACAACAATATATTGACCTTTTCTCGCAGTGTGAGGCGATGATTTGCCGGCATAGCGCAGAGGTGCTGAATGCTCCTCGTGCAAAAGCGTTTGCCGACTTCGAAAGTCTGGGCTTCCCTACACGCAAGCAAGAGAAGTATAAATACACGGAAGTGAGCAAATATTTTGCTCCCGACTACGGACTGAACCTGAACCGTCTGGAGTTTCCGGTCAATCCGTACGAAGTGTTCAAGTGTGATGTGCCGAACATGAGTACTTCACTCTATTTTGTGGTAAACGATGCATTCGACAAACATGTACATCCTTCTGCACAATTGCCCGAAGGTGTGATATTCGGCAGTTTGAAAGATATGGCGGATCAGCATCCTGAACTGGTGAGAAAATATTATGGCAAGCTTGCCGATACGTCGAAAGACGGGGTTGTTGCCTTCAATACCATGTTTGCGCAAGATGGTGTGCTGATGTATGTTCCAAAGAATGTAGTAGTAGAAAAGCCGATTCAGCTGGTTAATATTTTACGTGCCGATGTCAATACGATGGTCAACCGTCGTATGCTGATAATCCTTGAAGACGGTGCGCAGGCCAAACTGTTGATTTGCGACCATGCAATGGATGAGGTGAATTTCCTTTCTACGCAGGTGGTGGAAGTATTCGTTGGCGAAAATGCCGTATTCGACCTGTATGAACTGGAGGAAACGCACAACAGCACGGTTCGCTTCAACAATCTGTTCGTCAACCAGCAGGCAAACAGTAATGTATTGCTGAATGGCATGACGCTTCACAACGGTACGACACGCAATACTACCGAAGTAACGCTTGCCGGACAAGGAGCGGAAATCAACTTGTGCGGTATGGCAATTGCCGACAAAAACGAACAGGTAGATAATAATACGTTCATCGACCATAAGGTTCCCAACTGTACCAGCAATGAGTTGTTCAAATATGTACTCGACGATCAGGCAGTAGGAGCCTTTGCCGGTAAGGTATTGGTACGCGAAGGAGCACAAGGTACTTCATCGCAGCAGACCAACCGTAATATTTGCGCTACGCGTGAAGCGCGCATGTATACTCAGCCGCAACTGGAGATTTATGCCGACGATGTGAAATGTTCGCACGGAGCAACGGTCGGACAACTCGATGAAAATGCGCTGTTCTACATGCAGCAGCGTGGTATCAGCCTGAAAGAAGCACGCTTGTTGCTGATGTTTGCCTTTGTAAACGAGGTTATCGACAATATCCGGATGGATGCATTGAAAGACCGTTTGCACTTGCTGGTAGAAAAACGTTTCCGTGGCGAGCTGAATAAATGTCAGGGATGTGCTATTTGTAAATAAATAATCGTGTGAAATGTTTTACGATGTACAAAAAATAAGAGAAGACTTTCCGATACTTTCGCGAAAGGTGTACAACAAACCGTTGATTTACCTCGATAACGGAGCAACTACCCAAAAGCCCCGTGTAGTGGTAGAGTCGATTACAGACGAATATTATTCGGTCAACGCCAACGTACATCGCGGCGTACATTTTCTTTCGCAGCAGGCTACCAACTTGCACGAGGCTTCGCGTGAAACCGTACGTAAGTTTATCAATGCTCGCAGTACTTCGGAAATTGTCTTTACGCGTGGTACGACCGAAAGTATCAATCTTGTGGCATCGACCTTTGTCGACAGTCAGATGAAGGAAGGCGATGAAGTGATTGTTTCGGTCATGGAACATCACAGTAACATCGTTTCGTGGCAGTTGCAGGTTGCACGTAAGGGAATTGTGCTGAAAGTGATTCCCATGAACGACCGCGGCGAACTGTTGCTCGACGAATATGAGAAGCTCTTCTCTCCGCGTACCCGACTGGTATCAGTGGCTCATGTTTCGAACGTGCTGGGAACCATCAATCCCGTAAAGGAAATGATTGCTACGGCGCATGCACACGGGGTTCCGGTGCTGATAGACGGTGCACAGAGCATTCCTCACATGCCGATTGATGTGCAAGATCTGGATGCCGATTTCTATGTGTTCAGCGGACATAAAGTATATGGTCCTACGGGTATCGGTGTGCTTTATGGAAAAGAAGCGTGGCTCGACAAGCTCCCGCCTTATCAGGGTGGAGGAGAGATGATCAAGAATGTCAGCTTCGAGCATACTACGTTCAACGAGCTGCCTTTCAAGTTCGAGGCAGGAACACCCGACTACATTGGCAGTACGGCACTGGCAAAAGCACTCGATTATGTTTCGGCTATCGGAATGGATAAGATTGCAGCTTACGAACACGAACTGACGGTATATGCCATGAACCGCCTGAAGGAGATTCCCGGCATGCGTATCTTCGGCGAAGCTGAGCACAAGGGAGGAGTTATTTCTTTCCTGGTGGGAAATATCCATCATTTCGATATGGGCACGTTGCTCGATCGTTTAGGCATAGCCGTGCGTACAGGGCACCATTGTGCCGAGCCGTTGATGCACCGGATGGGCATTGAAGGAACGGTACGTGCCTCGTTGGGCTTGTACAACACCAAAGAAGAAATCGATGCACTGGCAGCCGGTATCGAACGGGTAAGTCAGATGTTCTGATAGACTTTTCGACTGTTTCGTAATGCCGGAAGCCGATAATGCGATGCAGTTGAGAACGTGAAAGTCACTTGATAAATCAAATATTTATACAAAGGAAATCTCCTTGTTCCACCTTGTACAAAGAATGTCAGGGTTGGAGCAAGGAGATTTTTTATATCGTAATCAGTGGGTTTGTCGGCTGCTTTGAGACAGGTGCCAGCAGTTATTTCCTGTCGTGTATAAATTCTCGCCTTGTTTCGGAAAAAACGTCGGCGGGAAGTGGCGTAAACGTCCGCATGTTTTCAGAAATTTATCGCGACGTTTTTTTATTTTTTGTACAAAAAATAAAAACGTTTGTACAAAAAATAAATAGAAACAGCGAGGACTTTTCTTTTAACGTGAGTTCGACGAATTCAAAACAAAGCGAGCTGTGTGTCAAGAGTTCTTGTAACATTGATACACGGCTTCTTCGGAAAGCAACAATATGCAGCAA
>NZ_DBMACV010000028.1:0-39968 GCF_057861905.1 Phocaeicola sp.
CTTTTCTTTAAAGTTACTGACTTTCAGGGACTTTTGCAAATATAATCTATTGATAATTAAATACTTAACAATAGAATTTTATTTTTTTGTCATCTACTAAATTTTTTATTATATGTTATTTACAAAGAAAAGAAACTATAATATGGAAAATACGATTGTCGTAGGAATGGGTGAAGCGCTATGGGATGTGCTTCCCGAAGGAAAGAAAATAGGTGGTGCCCCTGCTAATTTTGCTTATCATGTATCGCAGTTCGGACTGAACAGCCGGGTTGTTAGTGCTGTAGGTGACGACAAGCTTGGCATGGAGATTCTGGATAATTTCCGTGAGAAGAAATTGAATGCAATGGTAGAAATTGTACCTTATCCTACGGGTACGGTACAGGTAGAGCTTGATGATGAGGGAGTACCTTGTTATGATATAAAGGAAGGTGTAGCATGGGATAATATACCTTATACACCGGCACTTGAGGATTTGGCAAAGCATACTAAAGCTGTTTGCTTTGGTTCTCTGGCACAGCGTAGCGTAGTTTCGCGTGAAACGATAAATCGTTTCCTCGATGCTATGTCTACAGAAAATACGTTGAAGATATTCGACATTAATCTTCGTCAGGGATTCTATACCAAAGAAATACTTTGCAATTCTTTTAGAAAGTGCAATGTCTTGAAGATAAATGATGAAGAATTGGTTACCGTGAGCCGTATGTTCGGTTATCCTGGTATCGATCTTCAGGATAAATGTTGGATATTACTTGCCAAGTATAACTTGAAGATGCTGATTCTTACTTGTGGAGTAAATGGAAGTTATGTCTTTACCCCGGGAGATGTTTCTTTTGTTGAAACACCGAAAGTAGAAGTTGCCGATACGGTGGGAGCTGGTGATTCATTTACTGCCGCATTTGTTGCTTCTATTTTGAGCGGTCTGTCTATTGGTGAAGCGCATAAACTGGCTGTAGAAACTTCTGCTTATGTTTGTACGCAGAATGGAGCAATGCCTGTTTTGCCAGAGTCATTGAAAGAACGCGTTATTAAGTAACTCCTTTTTACCCTGCATATCCTTCACACGCTTTGTTGCCGGAAAGGCAAGGACAAAGCGTGTGAAGGTATCGTTATAAATATACATATACTATGAAACATTCTTTGTTTGCCCTGATTCTGCTATTTTCCCTGTTGCTTGTGGGATGTGCCCCGAGAGAGGTACGTTATGTGATTGGTGTATCGCAATGTAGTGATGATGAGTGGCGCGAACAAATGAATAAGGAACTCCGTCGTGAAGCGTTGTTTTATCCGGGCGTGGAAGTGGATATCCGCACGGCCAAAGATAACAATGCTCAGCAGATAGCCGATATAGAGGCACTTATCTCCCAGCATGTTGATTTGCTGATCGTTTCTCCTAATGAGGCTGAGGCTATTACTCCTATAATCGAAAAAGCATACGATAAAGGAATTCCGGTAGTATTGGTCGACCGGAAAATTTATTCGCGTAAATATACAGCTTATGTAGGGGCAGATAATTATGAAATAGGGCATCATGTCGGGCGTTACATAGCTGAACGTTTGCAGGGAAAAGGAAATCTGGTGGAAGTAACCGGATTGCGTGGCTCTACCTCAGCTTTGGAACGACATCGGGGATTAAAGGACGCTTTAAAGCAAACTCCGGGTATTAAGATTATTGCTTCGGCAGATGCTGCATGGCTTAAAGGAGCTGCTGAATCAGCTTTCGATACAATTCTTTTACGCTATCCTCATATTGACATGGTATTTGCGCATAACGACCGTATGGCAATAGGTGCATACGATGCTGCTGTAAAAAGAAACCGCCAGCATGATATGCTGTTTGTTGGGATAGATGCACTGGCCGGTGAAGGATATGGTGTGGAGCAGGTAGCCGATGGGCATCTGGATGCTACGTTCATTTATCCTACGGGAGGCGATAAAGTTATGGAGGTAGCGATGAATATTCTTCAAGGAAAAGAGTATACTCGTGAAACAAAGTTGTCGACAGCACTGGTCAATAAGGCGAATGCCCGTATCATGCAGATGCAGACTGCTCATATCAGTCAGTTGGATACTAAGATCGAAGTATTAGACAGGTTGCTGGATACGTATCTGATGCGCTATTCTTCTCAGAGGATGTTGCTGTATGCCTGCATCGTCATCCTGATCTTGGTAGCGATGTTACTCTTTTTTGTAGTACGTGCATTCTGGACGAAGAACCGGCTGAATGCTGAATTATCTGATCAGAAAAAGCGTCTGGAAGAGCAGCGTGACCAGTTGATAAGTCTTTCCAAGCAATTGGAAGAGGCTACCCATGCCAAACTGGCTTTCTTTACCAATGTTTCACATGATTTTCGTACTCCGCTCACTTTAATAGCCGATCCGGTCAATCAGTTGGCCGAGAGTAAGAATTTAGGAGAGAATGAACGCTTTCTTTTGAATATCATACAAAAGAATGTAACTGTTCTGCTTCGCCTTATCAATCAGATATTAGATTTCCGCAAGTTCGAAAACGGAAAGTTGGATATGACTTTATCTCGTTTCGACATTTCAGAAAATATCAAGGAGTGGACTGATGCATTCCGTACGTTGTCTTATCGTAAGCATATCCATTTTGCTGTATCTGTAGATTCCACAGACAAAGGCTATATGATGGTAGCCGATGCTGAAAAGATGGAGCGTATTACGTACAATCTGTTATCGAACGCATTTAAGTTTACTCCCGAAAATAGAACTATAGAAGTAAAGCTTTCCATATTCGATAAGGAGAATGTCCGTTGGTTGCGCTATCAGGTTTCTGATACAGGGATAGGAATGCCGGCAGAACATGTAAAGCATATTTTCGAAAGTTTTTATCAGATAGATGTTCATCATGCTGGATCTGGTATCGGATTGGCATTGGTAAAGGCTTTCGTCGAGATGCACGGCGGTACGATTTCGGTAGATAGCAGGAAAGGTAAGGGCACTGTATTTACTATAGAGATGCCGGCCGAACAGCAAGGAGTTCCCGCTGAACATGTAGAAAAGAATGTAATACTAAAAAATTTAAAGGAAGGAGCTGTTGTATCTGCCGATCAGAAAACAATACAGAGCGTACCTGAAGTTGTGGAACGAGATGATAGAGAAACGGTTTTGGTTATCGATGATAATCAAGATGTACGCGATTATGTAAAAGTGCTTCTTCGCGATAATTATACTGTGATAGAGGCGTCCAATGGGCAGGAAGGTGTACAGCAGGCTATGAAGTATGTACCCGATGCGATTATTTGTGACGTAATGATGTCTGTGATGGATGGTATGGAGTGCTGTCGCAGGTTGAAGTCGGAAGTGCAGACTTCCCACATTCCGGTTATGATGTTGACTGCCTATACCATGGATGAACAGAAAGTGAAAGGATATGAATGCGGGGCCGATTCATATATATTGAAGCCTTTCAGCGCTCGTTTGCTGCTGGTTCGTCTGCGTAATCTGATTGATAATCGCCGTCGTCTGCAAAGTTTCTTTGCCGATAAAACTTCGCTCCATAAAGAACCGATTGCCGACTTGGATAAAGGCTTTGTCGAACAACTGCGGTCGCTGATTGAAGAACAGTTAGGTAACTCCGAATTAAGTGTGGAGGACTTGGGCGATAAGATCGGAATGAGTCGTGTTCAGTTGTATAGAAAAGCCAAGGCACTGACAGGTTATTCTCCGAATGAACTGCTTCGCATAGCCCGTCTGAAGAAAGCAGCTTCATTACTTGCTTCTACCGAAAAAACAATTGCCGAAATTACGTATGAAGTTGGTTTCAGTTCGCCTTCTTATTTTACGAAATGTTATAAAGACTATTTTGGCGAAAGCCCTACTGACTTCTTGAAACGGAAAGGATAATTTCCGCCGATGAATGGAAGAAAACGTCAGCGGGTATTAAAAAAATGTCCCGACGTTTTCTTCAGTTTCCCGCGAGAGTTTTTGAAGCCTTTTTTTGAATTCTTAAAGCAGAATCTTTGTGCTTGTAGTTACAGGTCTTTCTGTCTGTATTAAAGCGTTTAACTTTCATTATAGGTTCGTGTCACCTATGTGACAAAGTTTGTTGAGTATGAAGCATACCTTTGCACCCGTAATCAATAAAGGATATAAATATGAAAGCAACAGACTGGAAATATACAAGTGTAGGAAATATTGTTGCCGAGGATTTTGCTGCGGCTAAAGTATTTAAGAAATATGGCATTGATTTTTGCTGCCACGGAGAAACAACTTTGGATAAAGCATGTACCGATCTTGGATTGTCTGCCGAAGAGGTGATACAGGCACTTGAACGTCAGGAAGCTGATGGAGGAGGCCGTATTCCTTTTGCTTCGTGGCCGCTCGATTTGCTGATGGACTATATCTTGAAGATACACCATCGCGGTATCCGTGCACGAGGACCTGAATTGTTGTCTTTGTTGGAGAAAGTAGAACGGGTACATGGCGAGGCACATCCGGAACTACATGAACTGAAGGCATTGGTTACTGAATCGTTGCAGGATCTGGAAATGCACTTGCAGAAAGAAGAAAATGTTTTGTTCCCTTATTTATACGATTTATATGCTGCTCAAGAAAAAGGACAGCGTATGGAGCCGATGCATTGTGGTACGATAGCCAATCCTATCCGTGTAATGAAGATGGAACATGAAGGAGAAGGTAACCGTTATCTGCATATCATTAAACTGACCGGACATTTTTCTGTCCCGCAAGATGGCTGTGCCAGCTACCGTTTGTTAATGCAGGAACTGGAAGCTTTCGTAGATGCTCTGTTCGAACATATACATTTGGAGAATAATTTGCTGTTCCCTCGTTTTGAAGAGATCGAACGTAAAATTGTATATTGATGGTAGGACAGGGGATTCTCATGGATATGATAACCTGTCGAGTGAAAGATATTCAATTTATGAGCCACCTGTTAGAGGGTGGCTTTTTTATTTTTCCCTTGCGGCTTATTCTCGTCGTAATCTTGTTGAAGCAAACGATAAACTGATAGATAGCTCTTTAGAATATCTTGGCTGGTAGTAACAAAAAGCAGGATATTTATTTCAATATATACTATTTAAGTACTACTTTTGCAGGCAATGAGTACTTTTAGTGACTTCAAAATCACATAAAAACGAAATATTTTATGAAAAAGATATTGTTTGTAGTCGGAGTGTTACTTTGTTGTTTAAGTATACAGGCACAAGACATGAAATCATTGTTCATTGCTTTGCCCGATTCACTTTCACCTATGCTGACGAAAGTAAACAGAGAGGACTTCGGAGATTTCCTGGCCAGTAACATGAAAGCAGAAGTAAAAAACCGTTTTGGAAATACTTCGGAGATGCTGAAGCTGACAGATAATTACCTGAAACTGAAAATCAGTAAGGTAAGTATGGCTGAAATGAAATTGCTTCCGCTGAATGATTCGGTGAAAGTAATTTGTGTAGTACATACATTCGAGGGACCGACAAGCGATAGCAGTATTTCATTTTATGATACATCGTGGAAGCGACTTCCGGCAGATAAATTTCTTACTTTGCCGGTAGAAGATGCTTTTTATAAGACACCGGCTTCGGAGGTTCAGGCCGATTCATTGAAGAATTTGCGTGCGCGGGCAGATATGTTCCTGCTTAAAGCAGATTTATCGGAAACAGATAATACTTTATCGTTTACTTATGCTACTCCCGATTATTTGGATAAGGAAACCGCTGAGGAGATAAAGCCCTATCTGGTACAGGAGCCCTTGAAATATATCTGGAAAGAAGGACACTTTGTACGTCTTTAATCTCCTCGGAAGAATATAAATTACTCTTATCATACGAAGAATGCATGAAGATATGATTTACAGCCAATTGTTGTTTTATTGTAACACCTGTATGTTTAATAACATGTATTCGAAATAAATAAATGCTTTTCGTATGAAAATACATAAAAAATTGTTAACTACGCTCTGTTTTTTAGTGGGAAAATGCTATATTTGAAACGATTTTTTGAAACCTCAGTGTCAGAAAAAGACATTTTTAATGTAGATTTGTTTTGAACCGGCAGTTGTACCGAAGCGAGAATATAGATAGAGAGTCGAAAAATTACTTGCAGGTACAGGCTGAAAAATAGTATAAACGTAATGATTTTAAAATGTATTAGAACAGTCGCAGTAGCAGCCTTGGCTTTAGTCTGTATAAATGTATCCGGACAGGATTTGTTGGCTCGCCAGGCTCCAATCGACAGAAAATTAAAAGCAGTAGATTCTTTGGCATTGATTCGCCAGATAAAAGCAGAACAGGCAGTTTATCCTGCTTATAGTCTTTATCCCAACTGGAACAACGATCGTGTTCACGCTTATGGTAACATTGTACAGGTTCCAGATAGTTTCCGTATCGATTTGACGGGGTTCTGCATGCCAACTTCTCATACGATAATTACTTCTAAGTGCGGTCCGCGTTGGCGTCGTATGCACAATGGACTTGATATCAAGGTATATATCGGCGATACTATCCGTGCGGCCTTTGACGGTAAAGTGCGTATGGTAAAATATGAACGTCGTGGTTACGGTAAATATGTAGTTATACGTCATGATAACGGACTGGAAACCATTTACGGTCACCTCTCGAAACAGATTGTTAAGGAGAATGAGTATGTGAAAGCAGGAGATCCTATTGGATTGGGTGGTAATACCGGACGTTCTACTGGTTCACATTTGCACTTCGAAACTCGTTTTTTGGGCGAGGTCATCAATCCGGAATTTATGTTTGATTTCCCCAAACAAGATATTGTAGCAGATAGTTATTTGTTCATTCGCGGAGCTAACCGCTATGAATATCAGCGTTCACGAGCTATGTCGGCTGTAAAGAGTGGCAAGTCGGGAGCAGCAGATGCTGAGAAGTCCGCAATTCGTTATCACAAGATTCGTAAGGGTGATACATTAGGACGTATTTCTCGTTTGTATCATGTTTCTATCGATCGCTTGTGTCAGATAAACGGTATCAAGCGTACCACAACCTTACGTATTGGTCAGGTACTGAGATGTTCTTAATGTAATGTAAATTGTAGAGGATTCTTGGATAAAAGCGAAGGAGAGTGTATTCTACCTTTCCTGCTGAAAAAGTGTCATATTAGTGAGTAGATATGACGCTTTTTTTTGTGCCTTGTATAACAAAATAGCCATATCAATCCTCGTTTAGAGTTATGATATGGCTATTGTATCTTATATGTGTTGAGTTGTCTTTATTTGGTCAGAACGTTGTTCAGACGGCTCAGGAACTCATCAGCTTCGGTCATGCTTAAGCAGAGAGGAGGAAGCAGACGGATAACATTGGTACCGCTTACGCCGGTAAATACTTTCTGTTCGAACAACAGGCGCTGGCGTAATTCTTTTATAGGTTCGGCAAATTCCATTCCAATCATTAGTCCAAGTCCACGAACTTCTTTGATTTGTGGGAATTTTTTCAACTCCTCAATCAGGTGACTACCTACGTGTGCTGCGTTTTCTATCAGATTCTCTTCTTTCATTACATCGAGGACAGCAATAGCAGCTGCACAGGCAAGATGATTTCCTCCGAATGTAGTACCCAGTTGTCCGTATACCGGAGTAAATTTAGGACTGATAAGTACACCTGCCATTGGGAAACCGTTTCCGATACCTTTGGCTACGGTGATAAGATCGGGGCGTATGCCTGCGTACTGATGTGCAAAGAATTTTCCGCTTCGTCCGTATCCTGACTGGATTTCGTCGAGTATCAGTACGGTATTGTTTTCGTCGCATGCCTCACGTAGAGCCTGCATAAACTCATTGGTAGGCAACTGGATGCCACCTACTCCTTGAATACCTTCGATGATGACGGCACATACATCGCCTTTGGCAAGTTCGGCCTTCATACTGTCGGTATCGTTGAGCGGGAGATAAGTTACATGTCCGTTATCGTTGATAGGAGCAATGATTTTAGGATTGTTTGTTACTTCTACAGCCAGCGAAGTACGTCCATGGAAAGCCTTGGCAAATGAAATGACACGGGTACGTCCGTTATAAAAAGATGCGAGCTTCAGTGCGTTCTCGTTTGCTTCAGCTCCCGAGTTGATAAGAAAGAGCTGATAATCGTCGTAACCACACATTGCGCCCAAACGGTCGGCAACTTCCTGCTGCAATTTGTTGATGACTGAGTTCGAATAGAATCCCAGTTTGGCTACTTGTTTGCTGATTGCTTCTACGTAGTGCGGATGAGCATGGCCGATGGATATTACAGCATGTCCTCCGTAAAGGTCAAGATATTCCTGGCCTTTATCGTCCCACACGTGGCAACCTTTTCCCTGTACGATGTTTACGTCGAACAAGGGATATACGTCGAATAGTTTCATGGCTTGTTTAAATTGTTTTTATCACTTAGAAAGCACTGGGCTTCAACATCAAGCCCGTAGTTTCTTCTAAGTTGAACATCAGGTTCATATTATGTACAGCTTGTCCGCTTGCACCTTTCAGCAGATTATCGATACAAGAAACAATGAGCAGCTTATCACCGTGTTTTTCCAGGTGGATAAGACACTTGTTGGTATTGACTACTTGTTTCAAATCGATATTCTTTTCTACAATGTGAGTAAATGAATCCTCAGCATAATAGTCTTTATACATCTTGACAATTTCATCCAGCTCCACTTTGGTCTTTACGACGATGGTGGCAAAAATTCCCCGGGCAAAATCACCACGGTACGGGATAAAGTCAATTTCAGAATTGAAACTGTTCTGAAGCTGTTTCAGAGATTGTTTGATTTCGGGAACATGCTGATGAGTAAACGGTTTGTAAATGCTCATATTGTTGTTACGCCAGCTGAAATGTGAAGTCGCTCCCGGTTTAACTCCGGCTCCTGTACTTCCGGTGATGGCATTTACCATGACATCATCATTCAGCATAAGGTGTTTGGCCAACGGAAGTAATCCAAGCTGGATACATGTAGCAAAGCATCCCGGATTGGCCACATGCTTGCTCTGGCAAATTACCCGGCGGTTCAGTTCTGGAAGACCGTATACGAAATCATGGCTTTCGTCCTTGATACGGTAATCCATCGAGAGGTCGATGATTTTCACATTTTCGGGGATGTCGTGGCTTTCTATGAATTTCTTGGTGTCACCGTGTGCTGTACAGAAGAATATGACGTCGACTGTATCGAGCGGTAATTCATCTGTAAATACCAGATCGGTTTCGCCGTACAATCCTTCGTGTACGTCGGTAATCTTATTGCCGGCGTTGCTGGAGCTGTTTATGAATTTTATTTCTACATCAGGGTGGTTGATGAGCAGGCGAATCAGTTCGCCTGCCGTATATCCAGCCCCTCCTATAATTCCTACTTTAATCATGAAAATAATGGTTGTTTTCTTGTGGAATAATAATCCACATTAATATATAAATAGGTATACCTGCAAATGCAGTAAAAAAAGTCAGTATCACGTATACGATGCGGATGATAGATACATCAAGACCGAAGAAGTTCGCCAGTCCTGCACATACTCCGCTTATCATTCTTCCCGTACGTGGACGTCTGAGCTTTTGGTTACCAGACATAATCAGATATTCTCCTCGTCTTTATGGTTTGCATAATAAGCACGCAGCGGAGTAGAGAGTACCTTGATGAAGCCTTTAGCATCTTCGGCAGTCCATCCTTTCTGCATTTCACCATATTCACCGAATTTATTCTTAACCAGATCGTCTTTTGAATCGACGCCTACGGTAGAGAAGCAATACGGACGAAGTTCGAGAATAGCTGTACCGTTTACATTACGCTGTGATTCCTGAAGCATAGCTTCGATGTCGCGCATTACCGGTTCCAGATACTGGCTTTCGTGCAGGAACATGCCATACCAGTTGGCTACCTGATCTTTCCAGTACTGCTGCCATTTGCTCAATGTATATTTTTCGAGGAACTTGTGTGCACCGATAATCAGCATAGGAGCGGCGGCTTCGAAGCCTACACGTCCCTTGATACCGATGATGGTATCGCCTACGTGCATGTCACGTCCGATACCGTAAGCTGCTCCGATTTCTTCTACTTTCTGAATAGCTTTGATTTTATCTTCGAACACTTCACCGTTGACAGCATACAATTCTCCTTTTTTGAATTCCAGCTTGAGCTGTTCACTGCCCGTTTTTGTTACCTGTTTCAGGTATGCGCTTTCTGGTAATCCCTGAGTTGAATCCAGAATTTCACCTCCACAGATAGAAGTTCCCCATATACCTACATTATATGAATATTTCAGTTTGGTAAAATCAGCCTCAAAGCCATGTTCTTTCAGATAATTGATTTCATAATCACGGCTCAGTGCCATATCGCGGGTAAGCGTAATGATTTCAACTCCCGGAGCCATTACCAGGAAAGTCATATCGAAGCGAACCTGGTCATTGCCTGCACCTGTAGAACCGTGGGCAATGGCATGTGCTCCGATTTCATTGGCATAACGTGCAATGGCAAGTGCCTGGAAGATACGTTCCGAGCTTACAGAAATAGGATAAGTACCGTTACGCAATACGTTTCCGAAAATCATGTATTTCAAACTCTTTGCATAATATTCCTGAGTAACGTCGAGTGTAACATATTTGGTGGCTCCCAACTTATAGGCATTTTCCTCGTTCTGCTTCAACTGTTCGGGGCTGAATCCGCCTGTGTTGGCACAAGCCGCATATACTTCATAACCTTTTTCCTTTGCCAGATACATGACTGTAAATGAGGTGTCCAGCCCGCCGCTGAACGCAACGACTACTTTTTTCTTTTCTTCCATAAGGCTTTTATTTAGTGAAAAACGATGGCTGAAAAATGAGGCATCTTTTTCTGTATTAATATTCTTGTTGATTGATTGAATTTAAAAATTATTTATTTTGTCGTCTGTGTGCAATGCCGGATCGTAAAGCATGGCTGTGCAGATACAGAACTTACGCTTTTTGGCAACCAGAATTTCGTGGTTGATACAACCCTCACATCCTTTCCAGAACGATTCATCATCGGTCAGCTCATTGAAAGTGACAGGTACATATCCTAATTCTGTATTCATTTTCATTACGGCAGCTCCCGAAGTCAGACTGAAAATCTTTGCTTTCGGCCAGCGCAGACGTGCCAGTGTAAATGACGCATGCTTGATACGTTTGGCAAGTCCGCATCCGCGATATTTAGGATGTACAATAAGTCCGGAGGTTGCTACATACTGTTTATTCCCCCATGATTCGATGTAAGTGAATCCTGCAAATTCGTTACCACACAAAGCGATGATAGCTTTACCTTCTTTCATCTTTGTCGCTACATATTCGTGCGTACGTTCTGCGATACCTGTGCCGCGCACTTTAGCTGCTTCACGGATTGTATCTAATATTGTGTCAACGTATACCTCGTGTGAGGCGTCGGCTACCATAACATCAATTTGTTTAGTATCCATTTTCTTTCTGTATCTTATTTTATTAGGTTTATATTCGGTATTACATGTGCCAGTGCTTGTTTTACGCTGGTGCGGGTACAGCCTTCACGGACAATGAGCATGATTGTGTCGTCGCCAGCAATGGTTCCGATGATTTCGTGGAAGTGATTGTTGTCGATGTCGTATGCCAGACTGCTGGCATATCCTGGTCTTGTCTTGATGACTGCAATATTTTCGGAGAATTCTATAGACACAAATCCCGGTTGACGGAGCATCTCAGAGGTTGTGTGGGGTTCGGTCATACGCTTGTACATGGTATTGTTGGGCAATACGTATACATAATTTCCGTTCATGCTGGCAGCCTTGGCAACTTTCAGTTGTTTCAAGTCGCGTGAAAGTGTTGCTTGTGTCAGTTGGAAACCTTCCTTTGCCAGCTCCTGAAGAAGCTCTTCCTGGCTTCCTATCTCCTTGCTTGAGATAATCATCTTAATGGAATCAAGTCGGCTGTTCTTACTTTTCATTGTGTATAATTATTCTTTAATAGGCTGCAAATATACAGATAATATTGAAATAATATACAGAAAAACGTATTTTTTTCTTGTTTTATTCTCGATTTATACAAACGGGATGAATAAATAATCATTGTTATGCAGTTTAAACCTCTTTTTGTATCTTTGCCGGTATATATAATAATGAATAATTCACTGATATGGATATAAATTTATTGCCGGAAGAAAAGGACCCAATGGGGGCTGCTATTTATGATTTTCTCAAACTGGGTAAGGCTGGACGCTTGCGGGTGTTTTCCTCGCAGTTTGATGAAGATGAGATTCCCGTAACGGAATTGTTTCGTACCTACAAGGATATGCCCCGTCAGGAACAGGTAGCCTTGCAACTGGCGAAGGGCCGGATTCTGGATGTGGGAGCGGGAAGTGGCTGCCATTCGCTGGCTCTAAAGGAGTTGGGAAAGGACAGTCTTGCTATTGATATATCGCCGCTGTCGGTCAAGGCTATGCAGGAACGGGGAGTAAAGGCGTTGCATGTCAATGTATTCGATGAACATTTTACCGGACAGTTTGATACGATTCTTATGCTGATGAATGGTTTGGGTATTATCGGCAAATTGAAAAATATGCCCGATTTTTGTCTGCGGATGAAGCAATTGCTTGCTCCTGGAGGGTGCATTTTGTTAGATTCCAGCGATTTGCGTTACCTGTACGAAGATGAAGACGGCAGCTATGTGCTCGATCTGGCTGCTGATTATTATGGAGAAGTTGACTTCCGGATGCAGTACAAGCAGATAAAAGGAGATACATTCGACTGGTTGTATATCGATTTTGATACTCTTTCTGCTTATGTGTCGCAATACGGATTTCATGCCGAAATCGTAGCGGAAGGTGAACACTACGATTATCTGGCAAAACTCTGGATTGATTGATATTGGTCTTTTTTCAGAGATGTCGATTGCCCCGACCTGAATGATGCTGTTAAGGACAGTTGTCGGGGCAATCGATATTTGCTGAAAGGTAAGTATTGTTCTGCGAAATGCCGGCAAGACAAAACGTCCGGCTGTTATTCTTTCACTTCAGTTCTTATAAGATATTGAAATGCTTCAGGGCATTCATGATACCGTCTTCGTCTACCGAAGTTGTTACATAATTGGCAGCTGCCTGTACTTCAGGAGAAGCATTGCCCATAGCCACTCCCAGTCCTACGTGACTCAGCATGGGGACGTCATTACCTCCGTCGCCAAACGCCATCGTGTCTTTCAGGTCGATACCATAATAATCCAGTACATGGTCTATTCCTTTGCTTTTGCTGTTGCCGCGTGCGATAATATCGGCGAAGAGTGGATACCAGCGCATCGGTTCGCAATGTGTCAGTACCTTGCGGAATACTTCCAGTTCATCGTCCTCTTTAAAATATCCCATAATCTGTAAGATTTCCTTGTTGCGCGCTTCTTCTATAGGACGTACGGGAGGAATATTTATTTCAATCAGTTGAGCTACTTCCTTTACTGCCTCGTTTACATTGGTAATGAACCATTCGTCGTCGTGTACAAAGACGAAAGGTGTTTCCGGATGCTCGTGATGATAACCGATGAGGCGCTCAATATCGTCTTCCGGTATATTCCCCTTGTAAATATCCTGATGGGTGGAAGTGAAACAGTGTGCGCCGTTCAGGGTAATGAACCCGTCGAACGGTAAATGTCCTACAGCTTCCATCATCAGTACTTTGGGGCGTCCTGTTGCAATGAATACCTTGATACCTTTTTCACGCAATTGTTTCAGTGCGTCTTGTGTAGACTGAGGAATAGCATGTGTATTGAATGATACCAGTGTGCCGTCGATATCGAAGAAGATAGCTTTGACCATATGTAGTAAGGTGTTAAATTTTTGTCACGCAAAGGTACTGATTTTCCCCTGAATTTGGATTGATGTGTATCAATAAGTAACAATTTTATATTTTATTCATGCAGTTCGCTTGCTTTACGAAGTAAAAAGTTATATTTGCCATGCGAAAAAAAGAAACAGACGTTATTATGGCATATCAGTTTACAAAGATAGCAGTAAAGGTAGGAAGTAACGTACTTACCCGCCGGGACGGAACGCTGGACGTAACGCGTGTGTCGGCACTGGTTGATCAGATAGCCGAACTGCATAAGGCAGGAGTAGAGGTTGTGCTAATTTCTTCGGGAGCCGTTGCTTCGGGGCGCAGTGAGATAAAAGTGTCGCGAAAGCTCGACAGTGTTGAACAGCGTCAGTTGTATTCGGCCGTGGGACAGGCAAAACTGATAAACCGATATTACGAACTGTTTCGTGAACATGGCATTGCCGTAGGGCAAGTACTGACAACAAAGGAGAGTTTTGCTACCCGTCGTCATTATCTGAACCAGCGTAACTGTATGCGGGTGATGCTGGAAACTGGGGTGATTCCTATCGTAAACGAAAATGATACAATTTCCGTTACTGAACTGATGTTTACCGATAATGATGAGCTTTCGGGCATGATTGCTTCAATGCTTGATGTGCAGGCACTGATAATCCTGAGTAATATTGATGGTATTTACAATGGTTCGCCTTCGCAGCCGGGTACATCGGTCATACGGGAGGTGGAACATGGAAAGGATTTGTCCGACTATATTCAGACCGAGAAGTCGGGCTTTGGCAGGGGAGGTATGCTTACCAAGACGACTATAGCCCGCAAAGTGGCCGATGAAGGCATTACTGTTATTATTGCCAACGGGAAAAAGGAAAATATTTTACTCGATTTGTTGCAGCATCCCGATGAAACGGTCTGTACGCGTTTTGTTCCTTCTTCCGAAGCTGTGTCGAGTGTCAAGAAGTGGATTGCTCACAGCGAAGGATTTGCCAAAGGAGAATTGCACCTGAACGACCAGGCTGTCAAGGCTGTGAAAGGCAAAAAGGCTGTCAGTATACTTCCGGTGGGAGTGACGGCCATCGAAGGAGAGTTTGAAAAAGACGATATCGTAAAGATAATGGATGCACGGGGACGCCAGATTGGAGTGGGACGTATCGGAGTCGACTCTGCTGAGGCGCGCGAAATGCTGGGCATGCACGGGCAGCGTCCGCTGGTGCATTACGATTACCTGTACCTTGACTAATCTGAAAATCATTTTTAAAGCATAATAAATATGGATGAACAAATTAAGCAGATAGCCGAACGCTTGAAAGGTTTGCGCGACGCTTTAGACTTGAGTGTGGAGGAAGTGGCTGCCGACTGTAACTTTGCGGTGGAAGAATATCGTGCCCTTGAGTCGGGTGAGTGTGATTTCTCCGTGAGCGTATTGCAGCGGATAGCACGTAAGTACGGCATTACGCTGGATGAACTGATGTTTGGTGAAGAGCCAAAGATGAAATCTTATTTTCTTACTCGCCGTGGAACAGGTGTTTCTGTAGAGCGAACCAAAGCATATAAATACCAGTCGCTTGCTTCTGGCTTCAAGGGACGTAAGGCTGATCCGTTTGTAGTAACGGTAGAACCGAAACCGGAAGGTACTCCGGTATACTTCAATACTCATGAAGGACAGGAGTTTAATCTGGTGATAGAAGGACGTATGCTGCTGAACATCAACGGCAAGGAGCTTATCCTGAATCCGGGGGACAGCCTTTATTTCGATTCGAGTAAGCCACATGGCATGCTGGCACTCGATGGAAAGACCGTGAAGTTTCTGGCTGTCGTTATGCAATAAACAATACAAACCAACTACTAAAAACAATCGATATAATATATGTTAGAACGATTTTTGGAACAAACAAGCTTTACCTCGCAAGAGGACTTTATAAAGCATTTCAAGATAAAAGTCCCCGAAAACTTTAATTTCGGTTACGATGTAGTGGATGCCTGGGCAGCAGAGCGTCCGGAAAAGAATGCCTTGCTTTGGACAAACGACAAAGGAGAACATATTCAGTTTACTTATGCCGATCTGAAGAAATATACCGATATGACGGCTTCTTATTTTCAAAGCCTCGGTATAGGTCATGGTGATAAGGTCATGCTGATTCTGAAGCGCCGTTATGAATTCTGGTTCTCCATTCTGGCTTTGCATAAAATTGGCGCTATTGTTATTCCTGCTACTCATTTGCTGACAAAAAAAGATATCGTTTACCGCTGCAAGGCTGCTACTATCAAGATGATTGTGGCTGCGGGTGAAGAAGTTATTACCAAGCATATACTGGATGCAATGCCTGAATCTCCCAGCGTAGAGAAGCTGGTCAGCGTAGGACCGGATTATCCGGAAGGTTTTGAGGACTTCCACAAGGGTATTGAAAGTGCTGCTCCTTTTGTGCGTCCGGAACATGTGAATACGAATGACGACATCATGCTGATGTATTTTACTTCGGGTACTACCGGAGAACCTAAGATGGTGGCACACGACTTTACTTATCCGCTGGGACATATTGCGACGGGATGTTTCTGGCATAATCTGCATGAAGATAGTCTTCACCTTACGATTGCCGATACCGGATGGGGTAAGGCTGTATGGGGAAAACTTTATGGTCAGATGATTGCCGGGGCTAATATTTTTGTATACGATCATGAAAAGTTTACGCCTGCCGATATCTTGCAGAAGATTCACGATTATCATATTACTTCTTTGTGTGCGCCTCCTACCATCTACCGTTTCTTGATTCGTGAGGACTTGAGCAAGTTCGACCTGTCTTCGTTGGAATATTGTACTACTGCCGGCGAGGCTTTGAACTATTCGGTTTATGAAACATTCAAGAAAATTACAGGCATCCGTCTGATGGAAGGATTCGGACAGACAGAAACAGCTCTTACTCTTGCTACTTTCCCGTGGATGGATCCCAAACCGGGCAGCATGGGAGTGCCCAATCCGCAGTACGATATCGATTTGCTGACTCCCGACGGTCGTTCGGCCGAGGATGGTGAGCAGGGGCAAATAGTTGTCCGTACCGATAAGGGCAAGCCGCTGGGATTGTTTAAGGAATATTATCGTGATCCGGAACTGACGCGTGAAGCATGGCACGACGGAGTATATTATACAGGAGATGTGGCATGGCGCGATGAAGACGGATACTACTGGTTTGTAGGTCGTGCCGATGATGTAATCAAGAGCTCGGGTTACCGTATCGGCCCGTTTGAAGTAGAAAGTGCTTTGATGACTCATCCGGCTGTTGTTGAGTGCGCCATAACCGGTGTGCCCGATGAAATACGTGGTCAGGTGGTAAAGGCTACTATTGTTCTGGCAAAGGATTACAAGCAGAAAGCCGGTCCGGAACTGATAAAAGAATTGCAGGATCATGTAAAGCGTGTGACTGCTCCTTACAAATATCCGCGCGTCATCGAGTTTGTCGACGAGCTTCCAAAGACTATCAGCGGAAAGATTCGCCGTGTGGAAATACGTGCAAAAGATACTGCAAAGTAAGGCTTTCTGAAAAGTTCTTGCTGATATTGTTGAGGCATTGCTGGGAGAGGGTAGAATCTCTCGTGGCAATGCCTTCTTTTTTTGTACAAAAAAGATTATTTTTTGTACAAATTTTCGGAAAACGTCAAGACGTTTTTATACTGTTCTCGGGAAGCATGTAATAAAAGGTCGGGAAAGATTTATGAACAGCTATTACCTTGCAGGGAAGACTATGCCGGAGCGTAAAAGACGGAGGCGGATAAAGGCGGAAGAGAAGAAAACGGCTGTTGCGGACGGCACGGCATTCTGACCGAATGCCGGAAGAAAAGGAAGAGAGGGAATAAAATAAAATCGGGCGTTTCCCACGTGAAAGAAACGCCCGATTCTATATATCGGCAAGTAATAATTACTTCTTGATACGGTTGTAACGGCTCATGAACTTATCAACACGTCCTGCAGTGTCTACCAATTTAGATTTACCTGTGTAGAACGGGTGAGAGCTACTAGAGATTTCCAACTTAACACAAGGATAAGTTTCGCCTTCGAATTCTACTGTGTCTTTAGTTGCACAAGTTGAACGTGACAAGAACATGTCACCGTTTGACATGTCTTTAAATACTACCGGACGGTAGTTTTCAGGATGAATGCCTTTTTTCATTTCAGTATATACTTTTATTGTTATTATTTGCTATATGTGGTAACACTGCAAAACAAGTGTGTAATGGTCTGTTTCGGGTTGCAAAGATACTGCTTTTCTTTGAAATAGAAAATGATTTGTGCAATTTTTTATATAAAGAACTGTCGGATGTAATCCGAGGCAGGGAGCTTTTTCGGAAGATATGTCGTTTTTCATATATTATAAGGTGTAAAAATGCTTTCTTGTACGGCCTGTAATGATGAAAACAGAGGCTTGTTTTAACTTTTTGAAAGGACGGATACGGCAGTTATATTTGTAACATACACTTTGCATACTAAGGTGTTTTTAGGCAAAATCGAAATGATTTAAGTCAAAATGTGCATGGTTGAAACACTTTTTTTATCGGCGGAAGAAAAGAGTTGTGACATTTCTTCTTAAATTTGCGTATGGAATTTAATCACTAACAATTATAAAATTTACAACAATGGTTAATTACAAAGAATTAGGCTTGGTAAACACTAGAGATATGTTTGCCAGAGCAATCAAAGGTGGATACGCTATCCCTGCATTCAACTTCAATAATATGGAACAGTTGCAGGCTATCATCAAAGCAGCTGTAGAAACAAAATCTCCGGTTATTCTTCAGGTATCTAAAGGTGCTCGTAACTATGCAAACCAGACTTTGCTGCGTTACATGGCAGAAGGTGCTGTAGAATATGCTAAGGAATTGGGCTGCGCTCATCCTGAAATCGTATTGCACCTCGACCACGGAGATTCTTTCGAACTCTGCAAATCTTGCATCGACATGGGATTCTCTTCAGTTATGATCGACGGTTCTCACCTGCCTTACGAAGAAAACGTAGCTTTGACTAAGAAGGTAGTTGACTATGCACATCAGTTCGACGTAACAGTTGAAGGTGAACTTGGTGTATTGGCTGGTGTAGAAGATGAAGTTTCTGCAGAACACCACACTTACACTAACCCTGAAGAAGTAATCGACTTCGCTACTCGTACAGGTTGCGATTCATTGGCTATCTCAATCGGTACTTCTCACGGTGCTTACAAGTTCAAACCGGAACAGTGCCACGTTGATCCGGCTACAGGTCGTCTGGTTCCTCCTCCATTGGAATTCGCTGTTCTGGACGCTGTAATGCAGAAACTTCCTGGATTCCCTATCGTTCTTCACGGATCTTCTTCAGTTCCTCAGGAAGAAGTTGATACTATCAACAAATACGGAGGTAAACTGGAAGCAGCTATCGGTATTCCTGAAGATCAGTTGCGTAAGGCTGCCAAATCTGCAGTTTGCAAGATCAACATCGACTCAGACTCTCGTCTGGCTATGACTGCTGCTATCCGTAAAGTATTCGCTGAAAAACCAGCTGAATTCGATCCACGTAAATATCTGGGCCCGGCTCGTGATAACATGGAAAAACTTTACAAGCACAAAATCATCAACGTATTGGGCTCAGACGGTAAGTTGGCTCAGTGCTAATGACAGGTAGATAATAAAGACTTTATACACCTTAATTATAATAGTGAAGCAGCTTCTCCGTGGTGGAGAGGCTGCTTTTTTTATTGAATTTGTTTGCCGACTTGCTGTGTACCGCTACCGGACAGGGAAGACACTGCTGTATAAAAGAAAATGTGCCGGAATTTATTCTATAAAATTCCAGCACATTTCTCTGTGTGTATGTGTGTTTTCGATTGATTGCTTATTTTGCAGCGAAGAATAACGAACCGTTTTGTGTGGCACGTGCTGTAGACAGTCCCATCATGTCGGGGGTAACAGTCATCGGAGTACCATCTTTCTGTTTGAATGTAATGGTTCCGTCTTCGTTCATGGTTATCAGTTCGAATGTCTGTCCTTCGGCTACCGCATTCCATGTGCGGTTTTCTTTATTGTATACTAAATCCAGAGGTTTGTCTTCTTCTCCTTTTTTAATAATGGTGTAACCGTCGGCGTTGGTACGTACAAGGTATTCACCATTTTCACCTTGGATTGTTTTTTCTGTACCTACTTGTGCAATGGGGTTTGAACCCGACCAGAATTCGATGGAGTTCAGTACTACGATGTCGGCTATGTAAGCAACTTCGTATACCGGTACGATATGAAATGCCAAAAATACGATTTCGTTTACAAATTTATTGCCTAATCCTTGATTCCAGTCTTTAAGCTTGCTCCAAAGTCCGAATGAACCGATGCAAGAGGAAAATAGAAGACTTCCGCTCATTACGGCGCAAAGAACTGTAACTTTTGTTTTTCTCATGGTTGATTCTTTTTATTGATGGAATGAAATTGATTATAGAACTTTGCACGCGTTTTACCTTAAATGTGTGTTACGTTCTGTTACAAAGTTAGAACATATTTTGAAAAATGAAATAGAAACGATGAAAAAAAACGTATCTTTGTCGCATTTTTAAGGAATATATAAAAATAAATAAAAAATAGATGAAAGAACAGAATCTCAAAAGACTGAATGATTCCCGGGCTATCCGCTGGGGAGCATTGGCTATCGTTGCTTTCACAATGATGGCTGCGTATTACGTAAATGATGTTGTTGCACCGTTGAAGACGATGCTTGAAACCGATTTGAAGTGGGATAGTAGTGAGTTTGGACTCTTTACGGGGGCATACAGCTTTCTGAATGTTTTCTTCCTGATGTTGATATGGGGTGGACTGATACTTGACCGTTTTGGTATTCGCTTTACCGGAAAACTGGCTACTATACTGATGGTGCTGGGTACAGGAGTAGAATATTATGCCATGACTGGCATGGCAGATGCTACCGGTACGATATTGGGATATAAGGTAAGTGTATTCGTGGCATCGGCTGGTTACTCTGTCTTTGGCGTGGGAGCAGAAGTTGCGGGTATCACCGTTACCAAGATGATTGCAAAATGGTTCCGTGGAAAGGAAATGGCTACAGCAATGGGCGTTCAGGTTGCGCTGGCTCGTGTGGGTTCGCAGGCTGCCTATGCAGTGGCTATCCCGATGGCGCGTGCTTACGATATTACAACTCCGGTACTGGTCGGACTGGTATGTCTGGTAGGTGGTTTGATTGCTTTCTTTGCATTTTCTGTATTGGATAAGAAGCTGGACCGCCAGATTGAGGCTGAAGTGGACAATTCTCCGGAAGAAAAATTCTCGTTCAAGGATGTTGCCAAAATTCTTTCTAATCCGGGTTTCTGGTTGATTGCCTTGCTTTGCGTATTGTTCTATTCATGTGTATTCCCGTTCCAGAAGTTTGCTTCCGAATTGATGATCAGTAAATATGGCATCGATGAAAGTGTTGCCGGATTCTTTGCCGGACTTCCTGCTTTGGGCGCTTTGTTCCTTACTCCGGTATTCGGTGGAATGGTCGATAAACGTGGTAAGGCTGCTTCTATCATGATGCTGGGTGCTGCCATGCTGATTGGGGTACATTGTATTTATGCACTGCCTTTTGTTACCAGTTCTTTGGTAGCCATCGTGCTGATGATTATACTGGGTGTTGCTTTTTCGCTGGTACCTTCTGCCATGTGGCCTTCGGTTGCCAAGATATTCCCTGCTCATCAGTTGGGCACTGCTTATGCATTGATTTTCTTTATTCAGAATATCGGACTGTGGGGTATACCTACTTTGATTGGTGTTGTGCTGGATAAATATTGTATTGTAGGAAAGGTAAATGGTGCGAATCTATACGATTATACGTTGCCGATGTGCATCTTTACAGGTCTTGCAGTGCTGTCATTGATAATCGCCTTTGCGCTGAAAGTAGCCGACAAGAAGTTCGGATACAAACTGGAAGAGGCTAACATCAAATAATTGCTTTTGGATTATAAGCAGGAAACGGACTGTTCCTGAAAAAATGATTGATAAAATACCTCTGCAGGTGGACTTCTGCGGAGGTGTTTTTTTTATGTGTAAGGCTTTATCGCAGAGAAAAAAAGTAATGGGGCTGTACCGAGGATTAATTGACGGTGCAGCCCCATGACTTTTTTTAGTATAATTGGAATCAGTCTTTTTCTATCTTCAGAATTGCTCCAGTTGCCGGATTGAATACAACGCGTGTATTGATTTTCTTATTGAACAGGTCATTAACCAATACTTCAGTTGAACCGAATTGGGTAACGGGCAAATCGTTTTCGAAATATTTCTTTCCCTGATAGCTTACAGAAACATGTCCTTTTCCTGGAATGTTGTAGATGGCTCCTTCGGTTTTTTTCTTTTTCTTACCGTCGTCGGTTGCGGCTGGCAGCGGAACTGTGCTGTTAATACTGATATATATCGGGTCACCTGCCAGATTATCGGTAGACAAAGCTCCCAGTAAGCGAGAAAAACGTAAGACGATTTTATCTTTTACATTGTCTTCTGGAGTGACACGGACTGTAAATACCTTGTCTTCACGGTCGGTTGTTCCGGCAAACATTTGCGTCAGTGCCTTTTCCTGCTTGTCGAGATTGTCGATAATCAGTTTCAAGGATGCTCCGTCTTTAGGCATCGTGTCAGCTTGTCCACGCAGAATCAAGTTCTTGCTTTCGCGTATATTGTAGATTTCCTTAGCTGTAAGTTCCGCCATCTTTGCCGTAGAACCTGCCATCAGAATTTCCTCTGTCATGTACTTGCGTGTACTTTCGTGAGGAAGAGGCTTTTCCAGTTCGTAGTCTTGCTTTTGTTCGTACTCTTTCGGGAACGTAGTGTTTATGGCTTTGGCAATGCCGTCTTCAGTCAGTTCGATGTTAGACAGTACACTTTTGTCCTTCAGTTTAATGATATATGCCTGAGTGGAATCGGGTACTCCGGCCGAACGAACATCAATTTGTTTAATTTCCCAGTACGTTTCAGGCTGGGGATTTACGTTGTTCATGCGCAGGTAACGATTGGCATACTGGCATAACTCTCCCGGCTGGTAGGTGATGCGTGTAGCAATAATGTTGACTTCCAGTGCAGTCTTAGGCAGGAAGTATACGATTCCTTCATCACTGCCCGGAGTGTATATGTTTATGTCTTGTGCTGCGATATGTGCTGAACATGCCAACAACCCCAATGCAATAATCGTTCTGTTCATAATAGTTTGTTATTTAGTTTCTGTAATATTTTTCCACGCTTCAGGCAAAGCTTCAATGATGTCACTTGCCGTCATGCTGATTTCTCCTGCTCGGTCGCGGGCTATATCGCCAGCCAGGCCGTGTACATATACCGCTATGCGGCAAGCGTTTTCTGGTGCATAACCTTGTGAAAGCAGGGCAAGAATGATACCTGTCAATATATCGCCGCTGCCTCCGGTTGCCATGCCCGGATTACCTGTCGGATTGAAATAACAGTTTCCTTCGGGAGTGATGACAACGGTATAGGCGCCTTTCAGTACAATATAGCATTGCAGGTAGGCAGAAAGTTCTTTAGCCTTTGTCAGTCGTTCGAAGCTGTTGTTGCATCTTCCGATAATACGTTCCAGTTCTCCGATATGAGGTGTCAGGATGGTACGTTTCGGGATGCGGTTCAGGTAATTGCGGTGCGTGCTGAATATATTCAGAGCATCGGCATCGAGTACCAATGGTATGAAACATTCTTTCAGTTGGTCGAATGTAGCAAGTGCGGTTTCTTCTTCTTGTCCCAGTCCCGGACCGATAGCAAGTGCCTGGAAGTTGTCCAGGTCTACGGGTTCGGCAAAGTAAAGTTCATGCACGTCGTTCTGTACCATAGCTTCAGGAACGGTAGCTTGCACAATATCATGGTTGCGCACAGGAGTGTGGACAGTCAGTAGTCCGATGCCCGAGCGCAGGCAAGCGCGTGCTGCAAGGACGGAAGCTCCTGCCATACCGTATGAACCGGCAATCAGCAGCCCGTGTCCGAAATTACCTTTATGCGCAAAACGTCCGCGTGGTTTTATCATCTGGCGTATGTCGTCAGCTTCGGTTATGGTATAGGGAGTTACTGCTTCTTCGATGAAAGTCTTATTGATGCCGATATCCAGTAATTTCCATTCGCCTACGATATCTTCGTTTTCGGGGAAAAGGAAGGAAAGCTTAGGCAACTGTATGCTTAATGTAAGATCGGCACGGATAATGTTCTGGCGGATATTGTTTGAATTGTCTTCTCCCATCAATCCTGAAGGGAGATCGATGGAAACGACGGTAGATTGTGATGCGTTGATATATTTCACGACCGATGCAAATCCGCCACTTAACGGTTTGTTCAGGCCGGAACCGAAAAGTCCGTCTACTACAATATCGTCTTTGGTCAGTTTTGGAGGATCGAAGCTGGTACTGATTTCGTGGTAATTGGAGAAACCACATTCCTGTAAGCGTTGTACGTTCTTCATGCAGTCGTCCGATAATACACCGGTGATGTTGAACAAATAGACTTCTACAGTATAGCTTTTCTGGAACAGCATACGTGCCACGGCTACGGCATCGCCACCGTTATTTCCTGAACCTGCAAATATAACAATGCGATGGGATTTATCCCAGCGGCGGCAGATTTCTTCAGTAAGCAGTGAGGCTGCTTTCTCCATCAGATTGATGGAAAGTATGTTTCCTTGGGCGATAGTATAAGCATCCGCCTCTTTTTGTTGAGTGCAACTAAGTATTTTCATCTTTATTCTCAATAGCTATTTGTCGGTAAAAGTACGAAAAAAGTATAGAAGTTTGAGGGATAATTCGTATTTTTGTCCCAATTTTATAAAGTTATATATTATGAGTGTAATTCAGATCAAAGATAAACGCTTTAAGACTTTTATTCCTGAGGAGAAGATATTAACGGAAGTTGCCCGTGTGGCTGACGAAATCAATCGTGATTTATCTGGTACTAACCCGCTTTTTATAAGTGTACTGAATGGCTCGTTTATGTTTACCGCCGATCTGATGAAGCACTTGACTATGCCTTGTGAGGTGTCTTTTGTGAAGCTGGCTTCGTATGCAGGTACGTCTTCCACAGGAAAGGTGAAGGAACTGGTAGGCCTGGGCGATGACATTACCGGACGTACAGTTGTAATTGTTGAAGATATTGTCGATACGGGACTTACTATGAAGCAGTTGGTAGAAACGCTTCGTGCACATAATCCGAAAGAAATCAGAATCGCTACATTGCTGGTGAAGCCTGATAAACTGAAGGTGGATCTGGATATTCATTATGTAGCAATGAATATTCCGAACGATTTTATCGTTGGATATGGACTGGATTATGACGGATTGGGACGTAACTACCGTGACATTTATACAGTGATAGAATAATTATTCATAAATTAAATAAAGGTAAGAAAGATGTTGAACATTGTAATTTTCGGTGCACCGGGTTCAGGTAAAGGAACTCAGAGTGCTCGTATTGTAGAGAAATATGGCTTGAACCACATCTCTACTGGTGACGTTTTGCGTGCAGAAATCAAGAATGGTACAGAACTGGGTAAGACTGCCAAAGGATATATCGATAACGGTCAGTTGATTCCGGATGCTTTGATGATTGATATTCTGGCTAGCGTATTCGATAGCTTCAAAGATAGCAAAGGTGTTATTTTCGATGGTTTCCCACGTACAATCGCTCAGGCTGAGGCTCTGAAAGAAATGTTGAAGGTTCGTGGTCAGGAAGTTTCTATCATGCTTGATCTGGAAGTACCCGAAGATGAACTGATGACTCGTCTGATTAAGCGTGGACAGGAATCAGGTCGTGCTGACGATAATGAAGAAACTATCAAGAAACGTCTGGTAGTTTATCATTCTCAGACTGCTCCTCTGATTGACTGGTATAAGAATGATGGTAAGTATTGCCACATCAACGGTCTGGGTTCAATGGATGGTATCTTTGCAGATATTTGCACAGCTATCGACAAACTTTAATTAAGTGACATAAAAACGGAGAATGCAGGAACTTCCGTTTGGAGGTTTCTCGTTCTCTTTTTTAATAAATAGTAGTGCGGAACAGATTGAGAGGATAGTCTGTGAACCGTATACTTTTCAGAAGGACCGTTTGACTGACGGTCGGCTTTTTTAATTTTTCAAAGAAATATTATGGCTGAATCGAATTTTGTTGATTATGTAAAAATCTACTGCCGCTCCGGTAAGGGAGGGCGCGGCTCGGTACACATGCGCCGTGAGAAATATATGCCCAACGGAGGTCCTGACGGTGGCGACGGTGGTAGAGGAGGTCATGTTATCTTGCGGGGAAACCGCAATTACTGGACTTTGCTGCACCTGAAATATGAGCGTCACGTGTTTGCTGAACACGGAGGAAATGGCTCGAAAAACAAGAGTTTCGGAAAAGATGGTGCCGACAAGGTTATTGAAGTACCGTGCGGTACTGTGGTATACAATGCCGAAACGGGCGAATATGTGTGCGACATTACCGAAGACGGACAGGAAGTCATTCTCTTGAAAGGAGGGCGTGGAGGACTAGGCAACTGGCACTTCCGTACAGCTACTCGTCAGGCACCGCGTTTTGCGCAACCTGGTGAGCCGATGCAGGAGATGACTGTTATTTTGGAATTGAAACTATTGGCAGATGTCGGTCTGGTTGGCTTCCCGAATGCCGGAAAGTCGACTCTTTTGTCTACCGTATCAGCTGCACGTCCGAAAATTGCTAATTATCCGTTTACTACACTGGAACCTAATCTGGGTATCGTATCTTATCGTGACGGCAAGTCGTTCGTCATGGCTGATATCCCGGGTATCATAGAAGGTGCAAGTGAAGGTAAAGGACTTGGACTTCGTTTTTTGCGTCATATTGAACGCAACTCGTTGTTGTTGTTCATGGTTCCCGGCGATTCTGATGATATCCGTCGCGAATATGATATTTTGCTGAATGAGCTGGCTAAGTTTAATCCGGAGATGCTCGACAAGCAACGGGTGCTTGCAATTACGAAGTGTGACATGCTGGACGAAGAATTGATAGAGATGCTGACACCGACATTGCCCGAAAATATACCTCATGTATTTATTTCGTCTGTTGCCAATATGGGCATTCAACAGTTGAAAGATATCTTGTGGGAAGAATTGAACAAAGACAGCAACCGTTTGGAAGGACTTCGTCAGGCATCTATCGTGCACCGTGCGAAAGATGTAACCAAGCTTCAGGAAGAGTTGAAGGAAATGGGTGAGGATGAGGACTTCGATTATGAATATGAGGATGCTGACGATGATGAAGATTTTGACTACGAGTATGAGGAAGTAGATTGGGACGACGAACCGCAGAAGTGATGATTCAGTATTCAAACGATAAAAGAATGTTGGAGTATGGTTTGATGAAATCGTACCCCGGCATTTTTTGTTTTTCCACAACTCGTCATGGCGGGTATAGTACAGGAAAGTATGCTTCCTTTAATTGTAATAGTTACTGCGGAGATACACAGGAGAATGTTTTGGCAAACAGACAGTTATTGTGTGATTTGCTGCCGGGCACAGAAAAGGAATTGATTATACCGCATCAGGTGCATCGTACGGAAGTACGGATTATCGATCATGAATTTCTTGATAGGCCGGAAGCAGAAAGAACCTCATTGCTGGAAGGGGTGGATGCACTGGTAACTGATGTCTCTGGAAAATGTATCTGCATATCAACAGCCGACTGTGTGCCTGTGATGTGTTTCGATGTGAAGCATCGTGTTGTTGCTGCAATACATGCAGGCTGGCGAGGGACGGTTGCTCGTATCGTTACCAGAACTTTGGAAATTATGAGTTGTACTTATGGGACTCAAGGTAAGGATGTGATAGCATGTATTGGCCCAAGTATATCGCTGGAAGCTTTCGAAGTGGGTGATGAAGTCTATGATTGTTTTAAACAGAGTGGTTTTGATATGGAGCATATCGCTTTCCGTAGTGACAAATGGCATATTGATTTGTGGGAGGCGAACCGATTGCAGTTACTTGATTTTGGAGTATTACCTTCGAATATTGAGATAAGTGGCATTTGTACCTGGAAAGAAAATTCGGATTTCTTTTCCGCGCGCAGGCAGGGTATTGCTTCGGGACGTATTCTTTCAGGTATTATGTTGGAGTCTGTTTAATTGTACAGTCTATTTTTGTCGTAGTTTGTATTGAACAGGAGTTTTGTTGAAGTAATAATAAAATCAGTATACAATGAAGAAATTAACCATAGAAGTATCCGATGAGCTGAAGCATGCATGGCCTCAGTTTCGTGGAGCTGCAGTTTTTGCTACGGTAAAAAATACAGCATATAATGAAGAGCTGTGGAAACGTATCGGGGAGTTTACAGCTTTGTATCGCTCTAAATATACAACCGACTCCATTAAGGAAATGCCGGCTATTCAGGCAACCCGACAGGCTTATAAGAAATGTGGTAAAGATCCTAGTCGTTACCGTCCTTCTTCGGAAGCTCTGTGTCGTCGTATATTGAGAGGTATTCCTTTGTATCAGATAGATACATTGGTAGATTTGATTAATCTGGCTTCAATATATAGCGGACATTCCATCGGAGGCTTCGATCTGGACAAGATACAGGGCGATCGGCTGGTATTAGGTATCGGTAAGGCGGGAGAACCTTATGAGGGAATCGGTCGTGGCGAGCTGAATATAGAAGGTATGCCGGTATATCGTGATGCTGTAGGGGGTGTGGGAACTCCTACCAGCGATAATGAACGCACGAAGATAAGTGAAAGCACCACACATCTGCTTGCTATTATGAACGGATATAGTGGAAATGAGGGGCTGGAAGATAATGTTAATTATATGATTGGCTTACTGAAAGAGTTTGCCGATGCCCAGGATGTTGAACTTGTATTTTTTGAGTGATGAAACGAATAGTACGAGCTGGATTGTTACTGTGTGGATGGTTGGGATGTATATTATCTGTATATGCAGCAGAGCCTGATCCGAAAGGATTTTCGGTAATGGAGCGCAACCATATTCGTGTAAAGACTCCTGAGCTTTTTGCTAAGGGGAATAGTTTTGAAATTCATTTAGAGAACCTTCCGGATTCAGCATTTTGTTTTCCATTGCCAAAAGGAAAGGTGATATCTGCATATGGAGCGCGAGGTGGACATAGTGGATCGGATATAAAGACTCGTGCGAACGATACCATTCGCTGTGTCTTCGATGGGATAGTACGTATGGCAAAGCATTATGGCGGATATGGCAAGGTCGTTGTTGTGCGGCATGCTAACGGGTTGGAAACCATTTATAGTCATAATTCGAAGAATTTGGTAGCTGTTGGTGATACGGTAAAGGCCGGACAACCTGTCGGGCTGACAGGACGCACCGGGCGAGCTACAACAGAACATTTGCATTTTGAAATAAGGGTGAACGGACAACATTTGAATCCGAGTATTCTTTTTGATATGAAAACGGGAACTCCTTTAAAGCGTACGCTTGTGTGTACCAAGAATGGAAATCATGTAAAATTAGTACCGAAAAAATAAATTAAAAGAAAAAGGTAAAATATATGGATATAGAGAAAATACTTACAGAGGGAATTGTCTTTAAAGGAAGTAAGTCGCCTTCGGTAAAGAAGGAAGATAAGGTAAAGACAAAGGCGAAGAAAAAAACGTATATTACTGGACTGCATGGCTCTGGATCGGCTAAAATGAAAGCAGAATATCGCCGCAGACGGGCTAACCGTCATAAGAATGGATAAGGCTAATAACGTAGCACTAGACATATTTTGTATAACTAACTAATTTTTTATGTAATCATGAAGAAAATTTTAATGCTTGTGGTTGTGTTGATGGCTGCTTTGTCGTCGTATGCACAGGAAATGTATTTGGGAGGTGGTATCAGTCTTTGGAGAGATTGTGATGCCGACATTAATACATTCTCGATTTCGCCTGATTTCGGTTATAACTTGAATGAACGTTGGGCTATAGGTGGAGAGTTATCGTATTCTCATAAGGGTACTACATCTTATGATGATGAGCATGCAAAAATATCCTCACATATAAATAGTTTTGCGATAGCTCCGTATGCTCGTTATTCTTTCTATGAAAACAAAATTGTACGTTTGTTTATCGATATGGGTTTAGGCTTTTCTACTTCAAAAGCTGAACATGGAGATGCTGTGAATGGTTTTGAAATCGGTTTGAAGCCGGGGCTGGCTGTTAAGTTAAATCATAGCTTCAGCTTTATCACTAAAGTTGGTTTTGCTGGTTATCGTGATGATTATTTCAAAGGATCTGATGGTTTTGGCGTAACTCTCGAGGGAGAGAATATTTCTATCGGTATCGATTATGAATTTTAATGCAACCTTTTTAAAGGTATAATCAGGCAAGAAAGTCTGTATGGGTTGTATAACCGTTGCCCCTGTTGTATATTTTGTTCGATTCATACAGCAGGGGTAATTTATTTTCAGTTAGGAAAGAACAAGATGTAAAAAAGTCGGATATTATAGTCATTATGGTTGTTTCGTGATTCTTTTTCCAAAATTTAGATTGTGAATGTTGAGTGATATGCTTATATTTGTTTTTAGAAGCTTTTTCTCAATGACCTTAATTGGAATAAGCGTATCTTATTTTCTCAACAATAAACAGTCTTGACTATGAAAAAACTGTATCTCTTAGTATTATGTGTTCTGTCGGCAATGTTTGTCAACGCACAAGAAACAATGTGGAATTTAAAAATTGGTTTAGGAGCTTCTTCGTGGATGGGAGATGGTTATGGACCGGCAAAAGCTTTGTTTAACCAGCGTATCGGAGTCGGGGTGGATATACCACTTACAGGATGGATGTCTTTTCAGACAGGGTTAAACTGGACTTCGAAGGGTGCAAAATATTCGTTGATGGGTGATACGAAGCAAACTGTCAACCAGAATTATTTTGAAATGCCGATTTTGGCTGCTTTTCATATAGGAACTCCTAAAAACTTTGATGTTGTGATAGCCGGAGGAGGGTACATCGGTTGTGGTATTGTAGGTAAAACTGAACAGAAAACGGATGATGTTACTTCGTCCTGGGCTACTTTCAATGATGCTTGTTTGAATAATGTGAAAATATGGGATGGTCTTCGTCGTTTCGATGCAGGTATACAAGCGGGTGTGAACCTTGATTTCCGTCATTATCTGGTAGGTATAGAAGGTGAATTTGGTTTGGCTCGTATGTGGAAACACGGACCTCGTAACTTGGCTATTTTCGCTACGGTAGGATATAAATTCTGAGTGAAGGAACAGATAAACAAAAAGGCGGACAACAACCGGAAAAAGAGTGCCGGTGTTGTCCGCCTTTATCGTTTGTGAGTTATTGCGGTTTATTAATGGTGGAACAAGCGGATACCTGTAAATGCCATGGCAATACCATATTTGTCGCAAGTAGCGATTACATGATCATCACGTACGGATCCTCCTGCCTGTGCAATGTATTCTACACCACTTTTGTGAGCACGTTCAATGTTGTCACCGAAGGGGAAGAATGCGTCTGAACCCAGTGAAACACCTTTCAGTGTATTCAGCCATGCACGTTTCTCTTCGCGAGTCAAAACTTCCGGCTTTTCGGTAAAGAACTGCTGCCATACACCGTCGGCAAGCACATCGTCATGCTCGTCGCTGATATAAACATCGATGGTATTGTCACGGTCGGCACGACGGATTTTTTCTACCCATGGCAAGTTCAGAACTTTCGGATGCTGGCGCAGATACCAGACATCTGCCTTGTTTCCAGCCAGACGGGTACAGTGGATACGGCTCTGTTGTCCGGCTCCGATACCGATAGCCTGTCCGTCTTTTACGTAACATACGGAGTTCGACTGGGTATATTTCAGTGTAATCAGGGCAATCATCAGATCGCGGCGTGCAGATTCGGGGAAGTTCTTATTCTGAGTAGGAATGTTGGCAAACAGATTGTCACCGTTCAGCTTGATTTCGTTACGTCCTTGTTCGAATGTAATACCGAACACATCTTTGTGTTCTATCGGTGCAGGACGGTAGGACGGATCTATCTTGATAATATTGTATGTACCCTTACGTTTGCTTTTCAGTATTTCCAGCGCTTCGTCTGTATAGCCCGGAGCAATCACTCCATCGGAAACTTCACGGTGAATGAAACGGGCGGTAGCTTCATCACACACGTCGCTCAGTGCGATGAAATCACCATATGAAGACATACGGTCGGCTCCACGGGCACGTACGTATGCATTTGCCAGCGGAGAAAGTGGAAGATCGTCTACGAAGTAAATCTTTTTCATCGTATCGTCTAGTTCCAGACCGATGGCTGCACCTGCAGGGCTCACATGCTTAAACGAGGTTGCGGCCGGAAGTCCGGTAGCTTCTTTCAGTTCTTTCACTAACTGCCATCCGTTCAGTGCATCCAGGAAATTAATGTATCCGGGACGTCCGTTCAATACTTCGATAGGCAGTTCTCCTTCTTGCATAAAAATACGTGCCGGTTTCTGGTTAGGATTACAGCCGTACTTCAATTCGAGTTCTTTTGCCATAATTTATATGTTTTAGTTGCTTGTCTACAAAATTACGGAATATTTTCGGCTTATTGAAAAAACTTTCTACCTTTGTGACGCATTGGTTCAAAAGGTTATCTCTTTTTCACTGGATAATCTGATGATTAAAAGGGAATCAGGTGCAAGTCCTGAACAGTCCCGCTGCTGTAAATTCCGTGTATATTGCAGGCAATCGCTCAAGCCACTGGAATGATTTTCCGGGAAGGTAGTCTGCAATAGGAATGAGTCAGAAGACCTGCCATGCATAGTTTCTTCACAGCTTTCGAGGAAAAAGCGTGGGATGATCTGTCGGTACATATTCTTTCTGTTCACCCCGATGCTTTATTTTCGCAAGCGACGCAGAAGCGGAGAAATCCGTTGGCTGTAATTATAATGTATGAAAAAATGAAGTATATCGTATGTAGTTGGATAATGCTGGTCGGGTTTGCAGCGAGATGTTATGGCGGGCAGGATGTAGATACCACGAAGGTTTATTCCATACCGGAGGTGGTGGTGTCCGACCGTTACCAGACGCGTGAAGTACGTTCAGCCGCTCCTCTCCAGATTTTTTCCCGTGAGGAACTGAAAACACTGAATGTGATGCAGGTGTCCGATGCCGTGAAACATTTTTCGGGAGTAACGGTAAAAGATTACGGGGGGATAGGAGGACTGAAAACGGTTTCCATCCGAAGTCTGGGAGCACAGCATACGGTAGTGGGATACGACGGGATTGCTGTAACCGACTGTCAGGCCGGTCAGGTGGATATCGGGCGTTTTTCGCTGGAGAACGTAGACCGTCTGATACTAAGCAACGGACAGGGGGACCAGATTTTTCAGCCTGCGCGATTTTTCGCCTCGGCAGGAATCTTGAATATCCAGACACTGACTCCTGTTTTTCACGACAATAAGCCGACGAATCTCAGTGCTTCGCTGAAATCGGGCTCGTGGGGATTGCTGAATCCTTCGCTCTTGCTGGAGCAGAAGCTGGGAGCGAAATGGGCACTGACGGCCAATGCCGAATGGATGTCGTCCGACGGGCACTACCCTTATACTTTATATTATGGTGATGAAGGCGATCAGTCCAGCCGTGAAAAGCGTAAAAATACCGATGTACAGACCTTTCGTGCTGAGGCCGGCTTGTTTGGTAATTTCTCCGATACGGAACAGTGGAGGCTGAAGGCTTATTATTACCAGTCATCTCGCGGACTTCCCAATGCGACTACACTGTATTACGATTATTCCTCCCAGCATTTATGGGACAAGAATATGTTTGTCCAAAGCCAGTATAAGAAAGAGTTCAACCGTAAGTGGGCCTTTCAGGCATCGGGTAAATGGAACTGGATGTACCAGCATTATCTGGACCCTGATTATAAAGGAACTACCGGACAGAGTGAAAACAGTTATTTCCAGCAGGAGTATTATCTTTCGGCAGCCGTACTTTTTCGTGCGTTGGATTGTCTTTCTTTTTCTCTTTCGACCGACGGAAGTGTTAACCGCATGAACTGCGACTTGAAAGATTTTGCCAAGCCTGTACGCTATTCGTGGCTCACCGCGCTGGCGGGCAAATATGTCAATGAGTGGATGACACTTTCGGCTTCTCTGTTGTCGACAGTGGTTTATGAGGATGTAGCCAAAGGTAATAGTGCCGGAGGGCATCGGAAATTGTCTCCATATGCCAGCGTATCGTTTAAGCCGTTTGCTTCCGAAGATTTTCGTATTCGTTTTTTCTATAAAGATATTTTCCGCTTGCCGAGTTTCAATGACTTGTATTACGGACAGACAGGGAACATTCGTCTGAAACCGGAAAATGCCAGTCAGCTGAATGTCGGGCTGACATACAGCAAGCGTGTATCCAACTGGCTTTCTTATGTTTCGGTTACGGTGGATGCTTATTCCAACCGGGTGACAGATAAGATAGTGGCTATACCTACCAAGAATCTGTTTATCTGGAGCATGGTCAATCTCGGTAAGGTCGATATAAAGGGAATAGATTTTACGGCAAGCCTGAGCATACAACCGGTGAAGAAGTATGTGCTGACTCTGTCGGGAAATTATACGTACCAGCGGGCACTGGATGTCACCAATCCGGATCCTTCTACGCTGGAAGGAAAGACCTATAAGCATCAGATAGCGTATACACCGCGTGTCTCGGGCTCCGGACAGGCCGTACTCGAAACGCCGTGGGTCGATTTGTCGTACTCCATGCTGTTCTCGGGCAAGCGTTATGCACTGGGACAGAATATATCCAAGAACCGTTTGAATGGATATACCGATCACAGTGTGTCTGCCCGTCGTAGTTTTCGATGGGGAAAGACTGATATTTCCCTGTCGGCCGAGGTGCTGAATCTGGCGAATAAGAATTATGAAATTGTGAAAAACTTCCCGATGCCCGGACGGTCTTTCCGTATTACGGTCGGGGTTAAATATTGATGTGCATGAAGAAGCTGGTATTTATAGTATGTTCGCTGGCTCTCCTGTTTGCCGGTTGCGACGATCTGGAAGATAAACCTTATGTGGCAGGTGAGGCGAACGGGGTAGTCGAGGATTACGGAACGGCGGAAATGTATATATTGAACGAGGGACTGTTTAACCTGAACAACAGTACGCTGGCAAGGTATTCGTTTCAGACGGGGACTTGTTCGTACGATTATTTCCGTGCGCTGAATCATCGTGGGCTGGGAGATACGGCCAATGACATGGATATTTACGGCAGTAAGTTGTATATAGTTGTGAATGTTTCGAGTACGGTAGAGGTAGTAGACCTTCAGACAGGGCTTTCCATCAAACAGATTCCGATGCTGACCGATAATGGCAGTTCCCGTCAGCCTCGTGCTATTGCTTTTGAGGAAGGAAAGGCCTATGTCTGTTCTTACGATGGAACAGTAGTCCGTATCGATACGACTTCGCTGGAGATAGACGGTATTACGGAAGTGGGGCGTAATCCGGAGGACTTGTGTGTGCAGGACGGTAAACTTTACGTTTCCAATTCCGGTGGATTGGACTGGGCTGGGATAGGAGTAGACCGTACGGTTTCTGTTGTCGATCTGTCGACCTTTACAGAAAGCAAGAAGATAGAGGTCGGTCCCAATCCGGGGAAAATATTGGCTGGTCCCGATCATAGTGTATGGGTTGCCACTCAAGGCGAACAGATAGAACAAGGCGACTATAAACTGGTGAAGATAAACACGCAGTCGGATGTAGTGGAAAAGATATATGATGAGCCGGTCATGGACTTTGCCTTCGATTACAACACGGCTTATCTCTATAATTA
This sequence comes from Phocaeicola sp., assembly GCF_057861905.1. Lineage (NCBI taxonomy): Bacteria > Pseudomonadati > Bacteroidota > Bacteroidia > Bacteroidales > Bacteroidaceae > Phocaeicola > Phocaeicola sp. The sequence continues at coordinate 35,516 of NZ_DBMACV010000028.1, forward strand.
CGATTACGCTACCGGACAGACGGCCTTCAAGGTTTTCAATCTGACTACAGGGGAGGTGGTGAGAAGTCGGTTCATCACCGACGGAACCCAGATAGAGCGTCCGTTTTCCATTCAGGTGAATCCGTATAGCAGTAATATATATATCACCGAAGCCTACAATTATCAGGTAGACGGTGATTTGTTGTGCTTCACACCTGAGGGTGAGCTCATGTTCCGTTTGAGCGGGGTAGGGTTGAACCCGAATACCGTACTGTTCCGCGATGAGGCAGCCAATGTCGATACGCCGGAGAATCCGGATGATTCGGACGGGATGGCTGCCTATGCCGATAAGGTGCTCGATTATGTTCCTGCACCTACGCAGTATATGAATACGACTACTACGGCTTACGTTGAAGGTTTTACGACCAAACAGCAGGTATTGGACTATGCCACCGAGCGGCTTCAGAAGAAGTCCTTGTTATCGTTGGGGGCATATGGAGGATATATCGTGTTGGGCTTTTCTCAGCCTGTGCCGAATGTCGCCGGAGAGTACGATTTCAAGATTTACGGTAACGCCAACTACAATCCGAATGCCTGGCAGGATCGTCTGGGAGGAAGTGCCGAACCAGGTATCGTACTGGTGTCGAAAGATGAGAACGGCAACGGTCTGCCCGATGATACGTGGTATGAATTGGCTGGCAGTGAGTACGGAAAGAATACGGAAATTCGTAATTACGAAATAACCTATTATCGTCCTGAGCCCGAAGATGCGGATGTGCGCTGGACGGATAATCAGGGAAACGAAGGCTATGTGTATCGGAATACGTTCCATCAGCAGGCTTCGTATTATCCGCTTTGGGAAGAAAGTGACCGCTTGACGTTCCGTGGAACGCGTCTGAAAGACAATGCCGTTGATGAAAATGGAGTTTGGGTAGGCTATGCTTACGATTGGGGGTATGCCGATAATCACCCAAACAGTACGGAAATGTCGAAGTTCAAGATAGACTGGGCGGTAGATTCCCAGGGTAACAAGGTAACTCTCGATGAGATTGATTTCGTGAAGATTTATACGGCGGTCAACCAATATTGTGGACAAATAGGAGAGCTTTCTACCGAGATTACCGGAATAGAGAATTTGCATTATAAGAAATGAACAGTAAACTATATTTATTCATTTAATTAATTAAACGACAGATGAAAAAGTTATTTTTTGTTTTGTACGCATGCTTATGCGTAGGATTGTGGAGTTGTAGTAACGATGATGAACCGACAGCTCCGAATGAAAAGCAGGATGTGGTAGTTAGTTTCGAAGACAAGCTGACAGAAGCTAATACGGCGTTTGCTCCCACAGAGGGTGAACAATACAATGACTGGTATAAGGTTACATCGTTTACAGACAGTAAATCGTTGGTTAAGTGTAACAGCTATTTTGGCGACTGGGGATTCGGTGGCGGATTTACATATACTAATACCACCGATGTAACTACTCCGGGCTATTTAAATCTCAGTGCGATAACAGGTAAGGGTAAAGAAGGTAGTGTATATCTTACCGTAGCATTGTCGAATCCTACACAATTGGATAACTTGCAGACAGATAAGTATCAGTTCAAGGGTGCTTACATTACCAACACGACTTACGATTATCTGGCAATAAAAGATGGAAACGATGGCAGTGGAGTGGTAAAAGGTCCCTTTACCGATGGAGATTATTTTACAGTAACAGCTATCGGTCATGATGCTTCTGGTAAAGAAGTCGGAAGAAATACTTTCTATTTGGCAGACTATCGCGATGGAAAGAACTCGGTTGTAAATACTTGGGAATGGTTCGACTGGACTCCGCTGGCTGGTGCAGCTTATGTTACTTTCGAAATGGCGTCTACCGATACAGGAGAGTATGGTATGAATACTCCGAACTATTTCTGTCTGGATGGCATTACATTGACCGAAAAATAAGGTTTTATCTTTCTTACTCTAATTAGGAGGGTGACTGTATATCAAAACTGACTTTTGGAAAAGATGGGGTTTTGTTTTTAAGACGTAGGCAACTCATGATACCAAGAGAAAGGAAAAATGGTCCAAACCAAAGTGATCCTCTTGAAAATGAGGAATGTAACTACAGAATTTTTAAGGAACCTTCTGAAAATTGCTAGAGTAACAATCGTATAGATTGAAACTTAATAGTAAAAAATCTCCTGCTTTCAGCCATATAAATGAATGAAGGCTAAAGCAGGAGATTTGTATATTGTAACTTATAGATATTATTGCTGCCCGATAAAAATTGTCAAACCGTTAGTCATACTCTGATATCAAACTGACTACGTAACAACTCAGTAAAAGGGCTTGGCGTCATCTTTTCTTTTACCTTTGAGCTGTACCACTTTTAGCTCTCTTGGTAAGGCAACAGACTCTTAATTAGCTTTTTATTTTTTTCAGGTTTTCGGTCTTTAAGTCAAGTTTATCTATGCTAAAATGGAGTGATTGTTGTCATTTATTAGGCAGATCATTTTTCGGAAAGCGGTTCCGTATAGATGCGAGCTGTTGGCCAATTTTTATCAATCCGAAGCTGTACGATGCGTGTCTGTTCTGTTTCCCAAATAGCCAGAGGAGTTGCATAGTCAGGATGATAATCAAAATCGGCTGTAAATGCTTCCGTCAATTCGGGGGAATTTCTGTCAATGGAAGGAGCACCGTATATTTGGGTTATGTAGTGGTAAAGTGCTTCGGATGATTTTTCATAGAATGCCTGTTCGTCTTCTCCGGCAGAATTAAATACGTAAAGGTTCCACCCTGGTACGCCATTGTCGGACAGCTGATTATAATATGTCAATTCGAAGTCACTGTTGAACAGGTTTACGGTACCTGTCCCCGTCTGCCCTGTTTCATTGGGAAATTCGTTCCACTTCCATCCTAAAAAGTCTTTTGTAACGACTTGCAGGTCGAGTGTATCACTCCTGAAGGTTTCTTTTTGGTTTTTATATCCTGCCAGGTATGTTTTATACTCGCCGGGATAATAAAAGCAGTGACTCCATTGGAAAAACTTTTTATTTTGTTCCATGATACAGAATGAGTGGAGATTTTTGTCTTTATCTTCTACTATCCATGCAATTGAATCAAACTGATGGGATATGTCCAGCATGGAAACGGTACGATTGAACGAAATTGAGAAAACGGTCAGATCCAGCAAGTTACAGGTTGTCTTATCCGTATGCAACTGAAAGGTCAGACTTCCGTTTTCCGGCGTTTCTGTTTCAGGGTTTTCACTGTTCCCTGTATTGCCTGTGATTTCGGATAATTCAGTGCTCTTTTCACATCCACATAAGGTGATGAGGCACAGCATAGGTAGTAGTATCGCTTTCTTCATGCTCATAATGCTGTTACAAATTCATATCTTGTATATTCTGTAAATGAGTTGTCTTTGCTTAGTTCCAGATAAACCTTTCCTGAATCTTTTGAATAATAAAAACGGAAATAGAGGAACAAAGGGTCATTGCCATCGGCTGGTTTTATTAATAAACTTCTGTTGGGGAGCAAGATAGACATCAGACCTTGGAAGCTGGCATATTTGTTATCTTTCTTATAGTAGACAAAGTAATCATCCTTATAGTAGACATAATCATCATGGGTTCGTTGGTAAAGCTCGATGGTGGAAAAGTTCTCATCTTCTTCGTTAATGATGCCATTCTGTGAATAGACGGACTTCCATTTGCCATAGAACGGACTAGCTAGTATGGTTGAATTCTCCGTCGCCTTGTATCGACAGTTTCTCTGCATCCGCCTGACAGATGAGGTCCTTGGTAGTAGTCATATTGAATAGCAGTTGGATACCGTTCTGGGTTCTGAACCACGAGTATTTCTGACTTTCCCAAATACCGGAAGTATTGAAGGTGAAACATTCGGCACCACCATCAGAGGCGAAAGTATAATAGAAAGTAGAGCCGGTAAAATGGTTGTGTGCGTCGGTTGCAAGCCAGGAGCCGATAAAAGGACAATCGAGGATATACGACAGTTGGGGATTCTTCAACTGAAGAGTTGCTCCATAAAACGAATAGTTACAATCTTTTATGGATTTGCCGTTGTCAAAATCAATGTACAATTGATTGTTGGAACAGTACCATTTCAGTGTACCATCATCATAAGACCCTTTACCGTTTTTTTCGAAAACGAGTGTCTGGGAAAAATCACTGTCATTGCCCGAAGCATATTTCCACTTACCCTCCAGTTGCCAGTCGTAACTTTTGATAATCTCTTCTATTTCCTCTCCGTCGGGAGTGTTGGAGGGAGTTTCATTGTCGTTGCAGCCTGGCAAGCAGAACAGGCTGAAACATAGTAGCATACTACTTAATGCATACTTCATGTTCATATTGAGTATTAGTTTAACGTGAGTTCGACGAATTGTAAGTGTTTGTAAATTTGGTGATTAGCGAAAATTGTTGTAACTTTATAGTGCTGAATTACAAAGAATTACAAACAATAA
>NZ_DBMACV010000029.1:0-38490 GCF_057861905.1 Phocaeicola sp.
GTTAATTACTAAAATTGGACCGTCCATTCTACATGGAACACTATCCTAACTTCTTGCCAAAGAAGTATTTATCACGCAACCATTACGGACGCACGCATCTTGAAATAGACATTGAACGCGCCTACCAGCACGATGACCGCCGCGATAGCCTTCATGAGGTTGGAGACGGGAGTCTGGTAGGAGCTTACTTCCTGCGTGGCCTTGGTGAAGCCTGCCGCTCCCTTGCTTCCGGCCATTGCATCGCCGGCGGCGAGGGTGAGCGCCACGAGGGCGAGCGTGCCCTTCCGGGCGAACGCTGACTGTTTGAAACGGACGAATGCGCGTAGGCATTTTCTTTTTAGTGTCTGCATTTCTTTAATCATTAAATAGTTGTTTCATCGCCAAAGGAACAGGAGTCGCTAAAGGAACGTGTATTTGCTCACCTTGCGTTCTCGCAGGTGTATATGACAAGGCCGAGGTCGCTTGTGCCGGTTTCCGCCAGCCTGTCGATTTCATGGATGAGGTCGTCCACAAGGATGCCGTCGGTCATGATGGCCTCACGGTAGCCGGGGCGGCGGAAGTCTTTTCCTTGTCGAGGGTCTGGTTCGGATTGCCCGTGGTTAACCGCTTCTTCTTTCTTCTCCTCATCCCTGCTGACTCTGGTCGGGCGGAAGCTCCTTGCCTCGTCCGATATGTCTATCTCTTCTTCCGTATGGTTCTCCTTTTCCGCGTTCCGGGCCGCCTGCGCTTTCCTGATGTCCGTGAAGATGAGGAAGGCGTAATAGCAGGCCATTGCCACGAAAAGGATAAAAACGATTTGTCCGTACTGCATGGCTATATGGCATTGGATAATGGTGTATTGTCTTCGGGAAAAGGCAGAAAGGATAGTCCAAGTCTAGTGGCCTTGGCTTCCAGCCGGGCTTTCCGGCATGTGGCTTCGGTGAAGTACAGTATGTTCCTGTGTACGCCGGTGATGTATCCGTTGGCTTTCAGCCTGGAGCGTATCCTGACCTTGGCGCGGTGTGAGATAACCTTGAGGCGTGTGAGGGGGTCAAGACCGAATACAGCCCTGCGCCGTTCGCGGCGTACCAGCTCATTGCGGACACGGGACGACATCGCGTAACCCTTTGCCATGCTCCGGCTCAGCCCCAGCTTGCGTGCCATGCGGCTGACTGTGGTGCGGCTGACGCCCAGGTCGCCGGCCATCTCGGCGTAGGAACGGTTGTCGAAGTGGCGACTGATATGTCCGGCACGTTCCAGCCACCGGCTCTTGGCCAGCTTCTCCAGTCCGAGTTCGCGGGCTTTTTCCTTCACGGCCGTCACGCCTATCTGGAGCATATAGGCAGTATGTGCGGTGGTCTCCACGGGATAAAGCTCGGCAAGCCGGGAGAGCATGGTTTCTGTCCAGTCGATTCTACGCATGGGATTCGGGGTTATAGTTGTTGAACAATGATTTCTTCTCGCGGCGGTATTGCGCCAGTAGGGAAAGGTGGTTCTCGAAGAACGAGCGGATGATGGCGTTCACGAGGTCGGAACGGCAGCGGCCACGGATGTCGCAGTCGTCAAGCGAGTCGGCCAGGTCGCGGTCGAGTTTGCATACCAGACGGTCTGCCTTGCCGTTCCCGTCCGTCGGCGCTTCAAGGTAGGCCATGAAGTCCTGCCAGCACTTGTCGCCGGGATGTGCGGTGCCTTGCTCCGCTTGTCCTTCTCCCTTGAATGCAGGTTCGTCGTCATTGATGCCTCTGGTGAGGTCGTCTATTTGTAATTCCTTGTTCATTACGCTATGGTCATTGATGGTTTATGTCTTTGGGGGTGCCGTCAACGAAAATTCCGGCGTATATTTTGTCGAACACCGGACTGACGATGCCGGCCTGCATATCCAGTTCCGCCACCGTGCTGAAACGTTCCATGTCGGCCCGCTTGGGAATCTTGTCCGTCACCAGCCCGTAGTTGGCGAAGGTCTTCCCCGTGTTCTCCCACAGTTCCAGCTCGGAGCGTTTGCCCACCCGTCCGTCATGGAGGTTGGGGACGATGAAGAGCCGGGCTTTCATCCGTCCGCCCACGGCCTTGCGCAGACGGTCGATGAACAGGAGGAAGCTCGCGGTGGAGGGGACGGTCACCAGGTCGTAATGGAACGGTACGACGATGATATCCGAGTTGACGAACATGGGTATCAGCCCCTCCGCCTTCAGGCTGCCGGGCGAGTCCATGAGCACCACGTCTATGCTGGGGTCGTTGTGCAGCTTCTCCATGAGCGCGGTCATGGCCTGCTTGTCGTTGGCCTCGTAGGCCAGCACGTCGTAGGGTACGGCTTCCTCGCCGTATTTCTTGATGTCGGCCTTGCGGCACTTCATGATGGAGTGCTGGAAATCGCAGTCGACGACCACGGCACGCACGCCCTTCGTCACAAGGTAGTTGGCGAAGGTGACGCAGAGGGTCGTCTTGCCGACTCCCCCTTTCTGGTTGGCGAATGTCACGATGACGGGTGTCTGTATCATTTTGTCCACGGTCGTTTGGTTCGGTGCAAAAGTATGCACCGGATAGGACGGTAACGAAATGCACAACACTTTTGTGCTTCAGGTCAGCCTGACCGAGGTGTTTAGGGTAACATAACAAGCAAAAGAATAGCCTATGCGGCTAAAAACGTGACAAAAAGGAGTCTCTATTTTTTCCTTGGCTACCGCTTGAGGTTGCATCCGTCGTCAATGTCATCGTAACCTCCCTTGCCGCCGACTTCCCACTCACGCTTTTCGGCATGGCTTCCGGCACCGGAATCCTTCAGTCCGTGTATGTGTATCTTCTTTCCGCCGTTTCCGATGGAATGTGCCTGTCGGGGCTGCTGTTTCCGTGGCCGGGGTTTCAGCCGTTCCGTGTCAAGCCCTTCCGCCGCAAGGTCTATCACGATGTGCCGGTTAAAGTTGACGGCATATGCCGCACCCGCTTCCTCGCGGATGATGAAGCCTTCCTCATGGAGGGCGCTTTTCACGGAATAGACGTTCTCGTCATTGAAGATTTCATGCAGGCGGCTGACGGCATCCGTATGGGACTGCGGCCTTTCGCCTGACAGGTCCACCAGATCAGGACGGTTCACCTTGAAGATTTTGCAGAGCAGATCGCGTTCAGCTTCTGTGGCCGGGTGGAACATCTCGATGAAACGGATGCGGTTGTTCCGGTCGATGGCTTCCGCCATGAACGGCTTTAACGGGCGTGTCTGTCCGTCAAAGTGGATGACGCCTTTCTTGATATAGGCACGCTGCTTCCTCAGCTTCTGGAAAATCTCGCCCTGCGTGATTTTCGGGTTGAGGGTAAGCAGCCGGTCTATGTAGTCCTCTATGCGTGCGAAGCGTTGTTCCGGGGTGGCGAAGTCCAGAAGCTGTTCCGTGGCCAGCACCCTTGCCCCGTTGATGACGGTACGGTGGGCGTGGTCGACAATCATGTAGCCGTAGGGCGCATCCTTCCTGCCGAAGAACACGAGGTCGATGCCGAACTTCTCCTTCAGCTCTTTCTGCAGCTCTTCCTTGCCGCCGCTCACGTCCCGGTATTTTTTGAGGATGCTCCGCAGCTGGCGGCAACGGGCGCGTTCCCTATAGCCGCTTTTGAAAAGCTGTTCGACTTCGGCCAACGGAATTTGCCGCTGCACCTTGCCGCCATGCTTGATAAATACGTTTTCATCTTTCTTATATACCTCATATCCCATAGAAACCATGATTGCCTTGAACTGGGCGAAAGAGGAGAAGGTATATTGCCTGGCCGCGTCCATGTCGTCGGCAATCTTCTTTTGCCTGTCCGTGCCGAGAATCCTGTCTATGACTTCCTGGGAACGCCTGCGCTCGTGACTATAGGCTATCTTCCTGCCGTCGGGGGCGACACGCGAGGTGATGATGTGCAGGTGGGTGTTGTCGGTGTCATGGTGGGCGTAGATGAGCCAAGGTTGTCCGGGTTCGGCATATCCCATTTCCTTGAGGTATCGGTGCGCGAAATCCAGCAGTTCGGATTCCGTCATCTCACGGCCTTTGCAGCTGACGGCCACATGGAACTGCGGTTTCCGGATGCGGCTGTTGGTGGAACTGTATTTTTTGAGATAGCCGGTAAGCTCCTCCGTGGTGGGTCTGCCTGCCAGACCGATTGTCCCGAAGTTCCGCATCTCGATGAGCCGGGCAAGCCCTTTCGATACCTTGTGTTCGTTGTAACCAACGGCATGGAAGTCCGCGCTTCCGGGTAATATGGTCGCTATCATCTTGGGGTGGTGTTATCTGGATTGGTGATATGTCTGGTTCTAAGGCTTGTTTATTCTTGATGTGAGGATGTCAAGTTGTCTTTTTATCCCGTTGACGGTTTCCTGTGTGTCCCGGATGAGCGGCAACAGAACTTCCCGGATATAGCTTGGGGGCAGCAACCCTGCAACCGCCAGCTCGTTGGCGCGCTTTACTGCCTGGTTGAGGTTTCCGCCTATATGGGACAGTTCGCCCTGGTATCTTCGGTAAAACGAACCGAGTTCCTGCATGAGTTCAAGCTGCTGCCTGACGCTTACGTTTGAATACTCTTCGAGTGCCTTGCGCACGTAGTGGCTTACGGTCTTGTATTCAGCCGATTTCTCCTTGAACTCCCGGACTTCTTCCGGGGTCATCCTTACCTTGATGTACTTGTTCCTATGTTCCTTCATGTTCCGGTTTGTTTGCAACCGGGATTGTCTTACCTTATTTCGCAGGGCGAAACAGCGGCGGTGCTGCTCCGGTGCATGGCATCCGGCAAGTCACTTTTTGGGAGAACAAACGGAGTTTTGTGGCCACAAAAGTACAACTTGCTTGGAAAATCCTGCAACGCAGGGCAATGTCATCCCGGGTTCTTTCTTGCGCCAAAATAACCGTGAAAAGGGGCTTCCGTACAAAATGCACAACACTATTCTTCAAGGAACATATCATTTTGACCGGGATATCGAGAGCATCCGATTGCCGGGTGTATCGAATAGGATTTTCCTCGGTCTGTGAGTATCGGGTCATCCAGTTATCTTGTAATCCAAGGTGCGAAATGGGGCTTACTTTGGTTTCAAGTGTCCGGTTATATTAGTTCATCTATTCGTGAATTATTAGAATCATTATCCGTTTGTTCGATAACAAGAGGGAAAAGGAAGCACAGGCATCAGATTTTTCAGATTGGTAATGAGCTTGGATATTTCAACATGATGCAATAATGTAGTAATGTAATGGCCGACCAAGGCTAAGACGACCTTGACATTACTTTATAGTCACTCATCAGACCTGAGAAAACTAGTTTTTTGCACCTGATGATTTCGGATTTTGGAAATACAGACACTTGTCACCAGTATATTCCAAACGATATGTATAAAGCTATCTTGATATGGAAGCACAATGGGCAATCGTTTGTCAATCAATGATTTTGTCAGGATAAAGTTGCCGGAATATTTTCATATCTCGCTGATTTTTAGTATATTTATGGTGGAAAATAGCCTCGTATGGCTTATGGTTTCACTTAAATTTGAGTATATGTTTGAACTGTTACTGATAATATACCTGGTGCCTGTCATCATCATACTTTCGCTGTTGTGGCGGTTGGTGTTATGGCTGGTAAGGAACGTGCTGCGGCTTGCCGGATGGTTGTTGAAGAAGGTGTGCGTCCTTGTATGGAAGGGATTACTGCTGTTGGTCGGCATCTTCCTGGGGCGGTGTTGTGTCAACCGTCCGCCGGATTCAAGATAAGGGTGAAGCAGCAAAGCCGCACCTGTCTCGGACGGGCAGGTACGGCTTCGTGTTGTAGTCGGGTGGAAAGGTGTTCTTCCCTCATGTCAGGTGTTTACCTAACTGACAAGCAGGCTAAAATCCTTTGCCTTTGCTTCTTTCATAGACAACCTCTCTTTGACTATCACAATTTTTAAGTCTGAACTGGACTGTACAACCGATAGGAATATCTTTGGGTAGCTGTTTGACTAGTTCGGAGATAACTTCGTCAACGTTACTAAAACCGATATCTGTTAGTTCACCAACAACATCTCCTTTGAAATAAGCGCGTCCGTATATCATCATCTTTTTTGAAATGCGGAAAAGTTTTTCCTCTGGAGCTTCAAGGTCACGAGCTTTGCCTTGTTTACTCTTCTTATTGCTGAAGAAAATGAAATCAATAATCTTGGCATTAAGTTCCCACGCAGGAGTAAAGTCCAGTTTTAAGTAGCCTCTTGTTACATTGAACCCATGACTGTGATTCATGCCAAATGCAACTTCATAAAGGTTTGCATCACAATCGTTTTGGGCAATGGTTGCCCACGTATGCCTGAACGTATAATAGCAGTAGTAGTCCTCCTTTTTCATGCCCATGCCGGCGCATATCTTGCGTATTCCGATATTTACGTTAGCATTGAAACTGTCGGAATTGCTGTAACGGCTGTGGAATACGAACAGGTACTCATCATCCTCATCTTTGGAGAGATACTTATTAAAGGTCTCTTGGATAAATGGCTCTATTCTCATTTCCATATATGCCTCGTCTCTGCGGCTGTGACGTGTCTTTGCCCTTTTATAGCCGATAATGCCATTGTTGTAATCCTTCTTTTTGAGTTCGTAAAGGTCAACGGTGTTGATACCGCCGATACACAGTGATAGAAGTGCTACATCCCGGCCAAGTTCCGGAAGGGGAGACAGCATCTTTGTTTTTGGAAGAGGACGGTTGAAGAACTCACGGCAGGCTTCCGCACTGATGGCACGTTTCATTGTATTGTCAGATTTGGGAATTGCCACTTTAAGCCAAGGATTGAACTTTATGCGTATAACACCACGCTCTTCATCATTTAGCTCGACTATAGCTTTTTTGAAAATTTGTCGTACACATGTAGGGTACATTTCTTTGGCTCGGTTTGTTTTTGACAGACTCTCTATCCAAAGATTTATTGCAGAAGATGACAAGTTGCTAAACAGAAGTCGGGTTGTCCCCATGAAGCGTTCTAAATGGTTTACCGCAAGTCTGTAATTCTTTGCATTGCGTTCGTGTCCATCCGCTTCCATCCTGTCTATGAACTTTCGCGCGTAATCGCTGAAGCACGCTTCTTCATCGTCTTTCAACAAGAACTCTATTACTTCCTTTATTTCCCAACAAGTCGCATTCACGCGGTTCAAGCGGTCCGTATATTGCCTGATGAGCATAGCGCAATACTCATTTACAACAGGGTCAGTGAGATCACCACCTTTCGTAATATGAGCAGCGTCTACAATTTTATTTGTTTTAATATAACTGGATTTGCGCTGGTGCGTAATCCTGATGTAAACTGTGTAAAAGCCATCGCTTCTCGGCTTTTTTACCGTTGCTTTAAATGTTGTCATACCTATTTCCTTTTTAGATAAATACAAGAAATTCTTTGGGGTAAACAGGGGTAAACATGATGATTTTTGGGGTAAACATAGAGTAAAACAAATACGCTCATTTGGCTCATTTTTTGATGTCAACTGCACGAACTGTCTTAACACAACTCAGGCTGTAATTACCGCGTAAATCGGTAGATTACAGCCTGATACAAATCTTAATTGCTATTCTGCCTGAGGGCTTCCAGTCTTAGAGAGTATCCTCAATAGCAGCCTGCGCCGCAGCCAGTCTGGCGATAGGAACGCGGAATGGAGAACAACTTACGTAGTCCAAGCCAACTTTGTGGCAGAACTTAACAGAAGAAGGTTCACCACCATGCTCGCCACAGATACCGCATTTCAAATCCGGACGGACAGAACGTCCTTTCTGCACAGCCATTTCTACCAATTGACCAACGCCGTTCTGGTCGAGAACTTGGAACGGGTCTACCTTCAAAATCTTCTTTTCCAGATATACAGGCAAGAAGGAAGCAATATCGTCACGCGAGTAACCGAAGGTCATCTGAGTCAAGTCATTGGTTCCGAATGAGAAGTATTCGGCGTGAGAAGCGATGCGGTCGGCAGTCAGGGCAGCACGCGGTACTTCAATCATTGTACCTACCTTGAATGGAATTTCTACGCCTTCTTCTTTAAATAAGCGTGCAGCAGTTTCACGAATCACTTTTTCTTGCGCCTCGAATTCATAGAGGATACCGATAAGCGGTACCATAATTTCCGGATGCGGGTCGTAACCTTCCTTCTTCAGTTCGCAAGCAGCACCCAGAATGGCGCGAGTCTGCATTTCAGTGATTTCAGGATAAGTGTTTCCCAAACGACATCCACGGTGACCCAGCATCGGGTTGTGTTCGCACAGACTTTCTACACGCTGGCGGATGTAATCAACTGTTACGCCCATAGCTTTAGCCATTTCTTCCTGTCCTTTCAAATCGTGCGGAACAAATTCATGCAAAGGAGGGTCGAGTAGACGTACGTTCACCGGACAGCCGTCCATTGCCTTGAAGATACCCTTGAAGTCAGCTTTCTGGTACGGGAGCAATTTGTCGAGCGCTTTCTTACGTCCTTCTACGTCTGGAGCAAGGATCATTTCACGCATAGCGATAATCTTCTGGTTATCGAAGAACATGTGTTCCGTACGGCAAAGTCCGATACCGGTGGCACCGAAACTGCGAGCTACTTCAGCATCATGTGGTGTATCGGCATTGGTACGTACTTTCAGGCGAGTATATTTATCGCAAAGTTTCATCAGTTTCGCAAAGTCACCGGATAATTCAGCTGCGCGGGTAGGAACTTCTCCGGCATACACTTCACCGGTGCTACCGTTCAATGAAATGAAATCACCTTCTTTCAAGACAGTTCCATCTATTTCTACCGTGCGTGCTTTGTAGTCGACATTGATAGCGCCTGCACCTGATACACAACATTTACCCATGCCTCGTGCCACAACAGCTGCATGCGATGTCATTCCGCCTCGTGCTGTCAGAATGCCTTCGGCAGCAGTCATACCGGCAAGGTCTTCAGGAGAAGTTTCGATACGTACTAAAACTACCCGGTGTCCGTCGGCACGCCACTGAGCTGCGTCGTCGGCAAAGAATACAATCTGACCGCAGGCAGCACCCGGAGAAGCAGGAAGACCGCGAGTCAGTACTCTTGCCTTACGCAGAGCTTCTTTGTCAAATATCGGATGGAGCAGTTCGTCCAGCTTGTTGGGCTCGCAGCGTAAAATTGCAGTCTTTTCGTCAATCAGACCTTGCTGCAGCATTTCCATAGCGATGCGTACCATGGCAGCACCTGTACGTTTACCATTTCTTGTCTGAAGGAACCAGAGTTTACCTTCCTGAACGGTAAATTCCATATCCTGCATATCGTGGTAATGATTTTCCAGTTTTGTCTGCAGTGCATCCAATTCTTTATATATTTCCGGCATAGCCTCTTCCATAGAAGGATATTTGCTGGCACGTTCCTCTTCCGAAATTCCTTGCAAGGCAGCCCAGCGCTGAGATCCGATTTTCGTAATCTGCTGAGGCGTACGGATTCCGGCTACCACATCTTCACCTTGTGCATTGATCAAGTATTCGCCATTGAATAAATCTTCACCCGTAGCAGCGTCACGAGAGAAGCAAACGCCTGTGGCAGAAGTGTCACCCATGTTACCGAAGACCATTGCCTGTACGTTAACGGCAGTACCCCATTCAGCAGGTATACCTTCCATCTTGCGGTAAAGAATAGCACGTTCGTTCATCCATGAATCGAACACGGCACAAATGGCTCCCCAAAGTTGTTCGTAAGCATTTTCTGGAAAATCCTGTCCGGTCTGAGCTTTGACGGCAGCTTTGAAACGGACTACCAGTTCTTTCAGTTCGGCTACTCCCAGCTCATTGTCCAGATGTACGCCTTTTGTTTTCTTAACATCCTCTATGATGGCTTCAAACGGATCGATATCTTCTTTATTTGTAGGTTTCATACCCAGCACCACGTCGCCATACATCTGTATAAATCGACGGTATGAGTCCCACGCAAAGCGTTCATTACCTGTTTTGCGTGCCAGACCGACAACTACTTCGTCGTTAAGTCCTAAGTTCAATATGGTATCCATCATACCAGGCATGGAGGCTCTTGCACCCGAGCGAACAGAAACCAGCAGTGGATTTTCTACATCGCCAAATTTAGATTTCATAAGTGCTTCCACTCCTTTTATAGATATCTCTACATCATCTTTTAACAGATTGACTACGTCGTCTTTTCCTTTTTCGAAATATTCGTTGCAAACTTCTGTCGTGATTGTAAATCCGGGAGGGACGGGAACGCCGATCAAGTTCATTTCTGCAAGGTTGGCTCCTTTACCACCTAAAAGATTTCTCATATCTGCTTTACCTTCAGCATGGCCGTTTCCGAAAGTGTAGATTCTTTTCTTTTCCATTTTTATAAAAGGTTTATTAAGGTTTATGTATGTTTTTCAAGTTGTAATGGTTCTTTGTAAAAGAATTTAACGCTGGCAAAACTATACATATTTTATGAATATCCAAATGAAAAAGAAACTTTTTATTGCATGTTTTGCAATATAGACATTGCAAAATTAACTTCTTTCGAAATCGTGACAGATTGTCGGGATTATTTTGTAACTTTGCTCCCAAATTGGATTTATATAAAACAGACGTGGCAAGAAAGAAAAAAGAACTTCCTTTACTGGAAAAAGTAACGATAACAGATGTAGCTGCCGAGGGTAAGGCAGTAGCGAAAGTAAATGATTTGGTAGTATTCGTACCATATGTAGTTCCCGGTGACGTAGTCGATTTGCAGGTGAAACGTAAGAAAAACCACTATGCAGAAGCGGTTGCAGTAAAATTTTATGAAAAATCGCCGATGCGTGTCGAGCCGTTCTGCCAGCATTATGGCGTTTGTGGCGGTTGTAAATGGCAATGTCTTGCGTATGAAGACCAGATTCGCTATAAGCAGAAGCAGGTATACGATAACCTGACTCGTATCGGAAAGGTGGAGTTGCCGGAGTTTATGCCTATTTTAGGTTCCGCGAAAACAAAGTTCTACCGTAACAAACTGGAATTTACCTTCTCTAACAAGCGCTGGCTCACCGAAGAGGAAGTAAAGCAGGATGTGAAGTACGATCAGATGAATGCTGTGGGATTTCACATTCCGGGAGCTTTCGACAAGGTACTTGCCATTGAAAAATGCTGGTTGCAGGATGATATCTCAAACCAGATTCGTAATGCAATCCGCGATTACGCTTATGAGCATAATTATGAGTTCTTCGATTTGCGCAGTCAGGAAGGAATGCTTCGTAACATGATGGTTCGTACTTCGTCTACAGGAGAGCTTATGGTGCTGTTGCAGTGTAAGATTACTTCGGATGCGGAACTGGAGAAAATGAAAACACTGTTGCAGTTCGTTGTGGACAAGTTCCCTCAGATTACTTCTTTGTTGTACGTCATCAACAATAAATGCAACGATACCATCGGCGATCTGGATGTGGAAGTTTTCAAGGGAAACGATCATATTTTCGAGGAAATGGAAGGGCTTCGCTTCAAAGTAGGACCGAAATCATTCTATCAGACCAATTCGGAGCAGGCATACAATCTTTATAAGGTCGCTCGCAACTTTGCAGGACTGACCGGTAATGAGCTGGTGTACGACCTTTATACCGGTACGGGTACCATTGCGAACTTCGTTTCCCGTCAGGCACGTAAAGTGATTGGTATAGAATATGTACCCGAGGCTATAGAAGATGCAAAGGTCAATTCTCAGATAAACGGTATCGACAATACGTTGTTCTATGCTGGTGATATGAAAGATATCCTGACACAGGATTTCATCAATGAGCACGGTCGTCCGGATGTGATTATAACCGATCCTCCACGTGCGGGCATGCACAATGATGTTATTGATGTGATTTTGTTTGCCGAGCCCAAGCGTATCGTTTACGTCAGCTGTAATCCGGCTACTCAGGCCCGCGACCTTCAGTTGCTCGATGCCAAATATAAGGTAACTGCCGTACAGCCTGTAGATATGTTCCCGCATACACATCATGTGGAGAATGTCGTGTTATTGGAGAAAAGATAATTTAGATCAATAGAGAAGATAGCTATGTCGAGAAGAAATAGAAATGCGGGTGGCCGTCCTGTGGCACGGGCTGCTGCGAAGTATACCATATATAATGTGACGGAACCTGCCGAGCTGATGGAGTTCTTGATGAAGAAAATGGCAGGAATCAGCCGTACGCGTGTAAAGGCTTTGCTTACCAATCGGGTGGTGCTGGTCGACAACAATATCCAGACGCAATATAACTATCCGCTTAAACCGGGTATGAAGGTGCAGATAAGTCGCGAGAAGCACAACCACGAATTCCGCCATCCGATGCTGAAGATATTGTATGAAGATGCCTATCTTATTGTGGTGGAAAAGAAAGAGGGGCTTCTTTCTGTAGCAACTGAGCATCAGAAGGAAAGAACGGCACAACATATCCTGAACGAATACGTAAAGCGTGAGCACCGCAATAATCGTATTTTTGTAGTACATCGTCTGGATCGTGAAACGTCGGGCATTATGATGTATGCCAAGGATGAGAAGACGCAGCATACGTTGCGCGATAACTGGCACGATATTGTATACGACCGCCGTTATGTTGCTATCGTAACGGGAGATATGGAAAAGGATCAGGGTACTGTTGCATCGTGGCTGACGGATCGCAAACTGTATGTAAGTTCTTCTCCTGTCGATGATGGTGGTAAATATTCGGTTACACATTACCGTACCATAAAGCGTGCCAACGGTTACTCGTTGGTCGAGCTTCAACTGGAAACCGGTCGTAAGAATCAGATTCGTGTGCACATGCAGTCGTTAGGACATCCGGTTGTAGGAGATGAACGTTATGGCTGTGAAGTTGATCCGTTGGGGCGTCTGGCGTTGCATGCGTTCAAGTTATGTTTCTATCATCCGGTAACAGGAGAACGGATGGAGTTTGAAACATTGTATCCCGCACCTTTTAAGAACTTGATGTTGAAGAAATAAATACGAACCTGATAAAGAAAGTCCGCTTTAAGTCGCCTGGTACTGAATGATACCATGACTTAAAGCGGATTTTTTTATAAGATTGCAAGGGCTATTTGTGCGCATGCCTCTGCATCACAAAGTGCATGATGATGCTGTTGCAGGTCGTAACCGCATTGGAGGGCTACCGTCTGTAACTGGTGATTGGGAAGTTTTTTGCCAAAGGTACGTCTGGAGGCCCTGCAGGTGCAATGAAATGTATAGCCAGGGTATTCCATGTGGTAGATTTGAAATGCTGCTTTCAGGCAACCTTCATCGAAAGGACTGTTGTGGGCTACAAGAGGAAGTCCGTCTATCCTTGGCGCAATTTCTTTCCATACTTCAGGGAATGCCGGAGCATGTGCCGTATCATCAAATACCAGACCATGTACTTGGGTGTTCCAGTAGCTGTAATAATTCGGGCAGGGGCGGATTAGCCGATAAATCTTGTCGACGATTTTTCCGCTCTTTACGATGACGATTCCTACACTGCACACGCTGGAACGTTCTCTATTGGCCGTTTCAAAGTCGATTGCTGCAAAGTTCTCCATAAAAATCTTTTGCTTTTAAAGTTTTCCGATTCGTGCACTGATCTGAGCGTACGTTTCCATGTTTTCTGCCTGAGGTTCGGTCAGTTGCTGCCGTATTTTACGCACATCCCCTGTCATGATCCATAGCTTGATGGTTAGCATGACTACAACTGCTGCTAAGAAACAATTTAAAAGCATTGTTCTTTTATTTTGATTCGAAAACAATTTCTCCAAAGAAATCCGGGCAATGGAAGCAAGGCGAGGGGAGAGCTATCGGGTTCCACGACAAGAAATGGGGCGTTTGAAGTTTGTCGCCGCACTTATAAAAGTTGGCTCTCATCTTTTTCCCGTCGAGCAAGGCTATCTTGTCGTGGAAAAAAGCTGAGACAGGAATCCGGAGAGCAAGCTGCCAGGTACATTCTCCCATGCGCTCTTCGAATGGTCTTCTTCCTAATGATGCCCAGCGTGCAACTTGTCCGACCGTTTCCAGCGGCGCATGTTCCCGGTTTCCCGGTATTCCGTATTCTATCAGTAGCGTACCGGCACAGTTGCATTCAAAGTTGTAATATTTGTTTTCATCTGTAGGTTGTACGAAGAACTCTGCACATGAATCTTCCCATACTCTTCCGTTGTCTGCCGGTGCGACGGCGCGTACACTTTTTTCTGTTATACAGTAGTGTATCAATACGGCATCTCCTGTGTGTGCGATTCTGAACTTTGCCTCCGGCATATAAGGATAATCCTTCCAGTTTACACAGTTTATTTGCTGGAATGGAATCTGTTCTGCATCGAAGATTGAAGGAATCTGTGCTGCTGATTCAGTGGCAGGAAAGCTGATTTTCTTTACGGATAGTGTTTTCATAATGGGATAAGAGATAGATGTTAGTAATAAAAAAATAAATGCTGATAATTAAAACCTTTAAGTTGTTTAATTACCAACATTTATTTGTCGGGGTAGCGGGATTCGAACCCACGACCCCCTGCTCCCAAAGCAGGTGCGCTAACCGGACTGCGCTACACCCCGAACTTATTTTCTCAAAACAGTTATTAAAGATCTTTCTTTTCTTCGTCGGGGTAGCGGGATTCGAACCCACGACCCCCTGCTCCCAAAGCAGGTGCGCTAACCGGACTGCGCTACACCCCGAACTTGTTTTCTTTAAACAGTTATTAAAGATCTTTTTCTTTTCTTCGTCGGGGTAGCGGGATTCGAACCCACGACCCCCTGCTCCCAAAGCAGGTGCGCTAACCGGACTGCGCTACACCCCGAAGAAGTGCTTTTCCTCAAAAGCGATGCAAAGGTAGTGCTTTGAAATGTAATATGCAAGTGTTTTGATATCTTTTTTTGAAAATTCAAATCGGCTTTTGAGCCTTTGTGGCATTGTTTTTTGGGGTAACATCCTTTATATCCGACTGATACGTTGGGAACTGACGGTGTCTTTTAGGGTATTGGAAATTACCGTTTTGTATATTTCTTTTCCCTTGTTTTCGAAAGGTGCAGCCGCTATTACCGGTTCTGATGCTTTATTTATTTTTATTGTGGGCATCATTTCTTGTTCTTGGAGGTATAAAAAAACAGAGATTCTACCTCGGAGAGGCAGAATCTCTGCTTTTCTGTGATATGTATTATTTCAATTCAGCAAGTAACTGGTTTAACTCATCCCGCCAGTCGCTCCCGTTTTGAGGCTGAAAGGTATGCATGCCTAAGTCGCGTCCCGCTGCAACGTTCGACGCTCCGTCGTCGACAAACAGGGTTTCCTGCGGCTGTATTTTACTATCGGTTAGCATGAATTCAAATATACGTCGGTCGGGCTTCGTACAGCCTATCTGATAGGAAAGATATAACTTCTCGAAATAAGCTGTCAGCGGCTTTTTTTCTGAAGAAAAACGTTCGCTGCATGCCCATCCCATGACGTACGGATTCGTATTGCTGAGTACATATAGTTTGTAGCCTTTCTGTCTTAATTCTTCCAGACAGTGCAGTTTCCGTATATCTACACCGGTAAAGAACCCTAACCATGCCTGCTGTACTTCCTCCCACGTTAACGTCCGTCCGCACAATTTGCCCAGCTCATTGCGGTAGGCTTCTTCAGTAAGTGTACCTTCTTCCAGTTCCTGAAAAATACCGGTCTGGTGATATTTGTCGAGGATGCGGTCGGCGTCTGTCACTCCCAGACGGATAAAAGCCTTTACGGCCTGCTCGCGGTCGATATCGGCAATTACCCCTCCGAAGTCGAATACAATATTCTTAATCATTTCGGTTTGTTTTACCATAAATTACTTGTTTGCCGGTTTCAGCCATTTATCCAGCCATGCAAAGAAGGTACGTTGCCACAAAATACCGTTCTGCGGTTTCAGTACCCAGTGATTCTCGTCGGGGAAGATAAGTAACTGTGCCGGAACTCCTCTCAGTTTGGCGGCGTTGAAGGCAGCCATTCCCTGTGAAGCTAAGATGCGGTAATCTTTTTCTCCGTGAATGCAGAGGATTGGAGTATCCCATTTGTCAACAAACAGGTGGGGAGAGTTGGCATAACTGCGCTGTACCGCTGGGTTGTTTTTCTCCCAGTATGCGCCTCCCAGGTCCCAGTTCGTGAACCAAAGTTCTTCTGTTTCCAGATATTGTTGTTCCATGTTGAAGAAACCATCGTGAGCGATAAAGGCTTTGAAGCGTTTGTTGTGATGACCTGCCAACCAGTATACCGAATAACCTCCAAAGCTGGCTCCCACACATCCCAGATGATCCTTGTCGACATACGGTTCTTTGGCGATGTCATCGATGGCACTCAGGTAGTCGTCCATGCAGTGACCTCCGTAGTTGGTACTGATTTCTTCCAGCCATTCCATGCCGAATCCCGGCAGACCGCGGCGGTTAGGAGCAATGACAATGTAATCGTTGGCTGCCATGATTTGCAGGTTCCAGCGGTAGCTCCAGAACTGGCTTACCGGACTTTGAGGACCGCCCTCGCAGAACAGCAGGGTAGGATATTTCTTGTTCGGGTCGAAGTTGGCAGGATAAACTACCCACGAAAGCATGTCTTTTCCGTCGACGGTCTTGGTCCAGCGTGCTTCCACCTTACCCATCTTCAACTGGCTGAAGATATGATCGTTTTCCTTCGTGATGCGGGTTACGGTGTTTTTCTTTTTCAGATCGACTGCAAACAGCTCGTCTGCTTCGCTGATGGAGTGACGTTTGGTAAGCAACTGCTTGTTGTTCAGCATGGCAACCGAGGTATAATCGTACATGCCGTCGGTGAGCTGCTTAACCTCTCCCTTCAGGTTGGTACTGTGAATCATGCTGGTAGCATGCCATACACCCACGAAATACAATGTCTTTCCGTCGGGAGCCCAGCAATAGTCGTCTACACCCGACTGGAAGGCTTCGGTTACGTATGTCTTTACTCCGCTTTTCAGGTTCATCACACACAGACGGTTGCGGTCGCTTTCATAGCCGTCGCGCTCCATGCTCTGCCAGGCAATGCTCTTTCCGTCGGGAGAGAATTTCGGATTGGTATCGTAACCCAGGTTTTTGTCAGTAGCATCTTCCTTGCACAGGTTACGGGTTTCACCGTTTTCTGTATTATAAAGGTAGATATCCGAGTCTGTCGATACGGAATATTCCAGACCGGTTTTCTTACGGCAGGTATAGGCAATCTGCTTGGAATCGTTGCTCCACGCCAGTTGTTCGATGCCGCCGAACGGTTTCATCGGCGATTCATAAGGTTCATTTTTCAGGATATCTGTAGCAGTTCCTACCTGATTGCCGTCGAATGCAGCCACAAAAGGATGCGGAATGCTTTCCACCCATTCGTCCCAATGCTTGTACATCAGGTCGTTGATAACCTTTCCGCTTGCCTTGTCCAGGTCGGGATACAGGTCGGATGTACGTTCGCCGTATTTCACTTGCGCGATAAACAGCACCTTGCTTTCGTCGGGTGAGAACTTGAAGCCATCGATACCTCCTTCGTAAGATGAAAGTTGCTTGCGTTCACTGCCGTCGGGGTTCATTTCCCACAACTGCATGCTTCCGCTGGCAGCACTCAGAAAGGCAATCTTGCTGCCGCCCTTGATCCATGCCGGTTCCACCTCACTGTCGGCAGTAGTAGTCAGCAACAGGTTATTCGTGCCGTCGGCATTCATTACGTAGATAACGGTGTGACTTTTATTTTCCTTTACACTATAGTAAGAAACGGTATATGCAATCTGCTTTCCGTCGGGCGATACGCTTGAACTTCCGATACGTCCCATAGCCCATAGTGCCTCGGGAGTCAGTTTCTTGTCCTTGATTCTGATTTCTTGTTTGCCGATGACAGGCTTGTCGGCATCAGCCGGAGTGGCGGCATTGACATAGCCCGATGCTGCAAACATCATGGCTGCCGTCATTGTCATAAGGTCTGTTTTCTTCATGATTATTGAATTTAATTTTTTTCGGGAAACAAAGATACTCATTTTCTCTGCTACATACGGCAGACGCAATAGATAAAGTTCGGAGTGAAAGAAATTCTTCTTTGTTGAATATCCTCAGAGATGTAAAGACGCCTCAGCACATTTTCTGAAAGACCTGCCGGACATACTGATTGTTTTTGTACAAAAAATAAAAAGTTCTGTACAAAAACACAATATGATTTGTACAAAAAATAAAGGAACTCCCCGTTCCGTTTTCCAAACTTTCGGCAGTTTCAGTAAAACAGACGGGGAGAATTAGAGAGAGAGAAACATAAGTAGTTTTTATTTCCCGATGAAATAGGCCGGGTAGTTATCCAGCAGGCAGTTCAGTTGATTGCCTCCCATCTGAATATTGTCCATGTATGAATATCGGTTGCCATAGTTGAGGCGGATGCTTGTATAACTGCTGTTCCACCAGTCCCATGCGAAGTTCAGCGTAGATTCCTGACGGTTTCCGTAGCGGTCTTGCGAGTACAGATAATCTATTCCTGTATTATCCGGATAGAAACGAAGTTCCTGATAGTAATAAACATCGTATTCGTCGGTCCACTCGTCCGTCCAGATACGGCTGCATAAATAGTCGGTAGTTTCGCGATAATCATTTGTCCCATTTCCGAATTCAATGCCTAATCCTACATAGTCGCACGAGTTTAATGTAAATATTAAAGACAGCATTGCTGCTATATAGTAAAGTTTACGTTTTATTGTTTTCATAACTTCCTCCTTTTGTTTTGATATGACAAAGATAATCCGGGAATGTGATATGCACAATTGTTTTTTCCTAATCGTAAAGAGGAATATTCCTATTTGCAATAGGGGAATTCCTTAGATACGTTTATGCTGCCAGTTGAACTTTTTGATATACAGATAACTGGCTACTCCTATGCACACGGCATACAGATGCTCGGCAGTCCAGCATACGGCTACATCGGCTTTCATGCCCATGATGACAATCAGAATGTAGATGATGTACAGGGCAAGTGCTATCATTTCGAGGATGAAGGCAGCACGGGTATTGCCTGTTCCGGATACCGACTGGAAATAAATGAAGCCGGGGATGCTGACCAGATAAGTGGAACACAGTACCCACAGGGTGGGAATGCTGGCATTTATCAGGTCGGGGATATCGGTATAAATGCGCAGTACCGGTGAAGGGAACAGGGAGATAAGTCCGACCATCGGGATCACGATGCAGGCACACAGCCGGATGTGCTGACTGATCAGGGCGGGAACCTGACGGCTGTGTCCGGCTCCTATCTGGTTGCTGACCAGGGAACTGCAAGTCGAGGCGAAGGCGGTGACCGTCATAAACGGGACACTCGATACGCTGCGTATGATATTGGATATGGCAAGCGGACGTTCTCCAAGGTGTTCGATAAAGATAAAGAACAGGAACCAGGTGGAAAGTGAAATAAAGTTCTGTACCATGGTCCATAGTGAAATGTGCATGATTTGCGACAGTTCACGGGTGCGAAAACCCGGAATATGATTCAGTCCGTACTTGCGGAAGTCGATCTTTTTGTATGTATATCCGATGAAGAACAGCACCGATACCAGTTCGGCAAGTGATGAACCAATAGCAGCTCCGGCAATTCCCATGGCAGGAAAGCCAAATTTGCCGAATATCAACGTGTAGTTGAATACTATGTTTGCCAGTACCATGTCAACAGAGTTCAGCGTGAGTGTGCGGGTTTGTGTGGTTCCGACAAAGAAAGCTCTGAACATGGCACCTATAAAGGAAAAGAAAAATCCGTATACTCGCCAGCGGATATAGTCGGTGGCTGCTCCGACAATGTGGTCGGAAGCGACCAGCACACCCAGTATTTGCTCTGAAAAGAGTTGAGAGAGTGTAAATATTACCAGACTCATCAGCATGAGGAAGTAAATGCCCTGATAGAAAATGTTTCCGATGGCACGGTAGTTGCCTTCTCCGTTGCGGCGGGCTATCAGTATCTGAGAACCGATGGTAAATCCGAATCCGATCATAAAAATAGCCAGATAGTATACGCCTGCTATGGCAGAAGCTCCCAGCTCGATTTCGCCTACGCGTCCGAGAAAGGCTGTATCGGTGATGCCGATCATTTGTTCCATGAGCAGGCTGATCAGAATGGGATAGGCTATCAGCCATATTTCTTTATAAGTATAGCTTGTTGTTGACTTCATGCTTGGCTTGGATGGTGTTAGAAACGGTTCTTGCTTTTGCCGCTGATTTCTTCAATGTCGAGGCGGATAATCTCTGTACGGTGGAATGATTTCTCGGCATATTTCATCCCTTTTATCTTGTCATCGGGGCAGTATTTGCTCAGAAACAGGGAAAGAGCCGACATGCGTTCGGCTTCGTGAAGGCCGTGGTGTGCCGTACAGCGGAGTACGATGCTTTCGTAGGCTGTCGTAAATTCTCCGGGGATGACTTTGGTACGTCCTATCACGCAGAATGATACGTTGGGACAGGCGTCAATGCAGGTCAGCTTTCTGCCTACCGGGGCACAGTGTATGTAGATGGAGTTTCCTCTGTCCCATACATAGCTGAGGGGGATTCCATAAGCGCCGTCGCCGTTTTCGGTGCGCATGGAAAGTATTCCGTATTCTCCTTCTTTCAGTATTTCGAATGAACGGGTTTCGTTCAGCAGTCTGTCCTGACGGCGGACTTGAGTGTTGTTGAATTCCATAATGTAGATGTATTTACTGATAGGTATAAATTTATTTATGTGAATGATGAAGCAAAAAACAGGCGGATTAACACTGAACTTGTATTGAACAATGATTAATCCGTCTGATATATAGGATATAGAAAGCCTTTCGGAAGCGGTTATCGGTTGGCTATCTCATAGATTTCGCGGCTTGCCCGACTGTCAAGACGTACATAATTGCCTGCTATCTGACCTTTGTCTTCGTGGAATTTTCTTACCAGCAAGTCGATGTCGGGATGTTCTATACCCAGTTCCTTGAAGGAAACAGGCATACCGATGCTATGCAGGAAAGCCTTGAAGCGTGAAATACCTTCCAGTGCAACTGCTTGCAAGTCATCCGATGCCGGCACGTCCCATACACGAGTTGCAAATTGAGCCACCTTCCCCGCATTGTGTTTCGCTGCATAAGTCAGCCATGCCGGGAAAATAACAGCCAGTCCGGCACCGTGGGTTACATTGTAAATGGCACTGATTTCGTGTTCCAGACCGTGTGAGGCCCAGTCTTCTTCGCAGCCTACTCCGCAGGTACCGTTGTGTGCTACGGTTCCCGCCCACATGATGTTGGCGCGTGCATCGTAATTCTCCGGTTCTGCCATTACGCGAGGTGCTTCGGTAATGATTGCTTTCAGTACACCTTCACACATGCGGTCGGCTATTTCTACTCCCGGAGTATTGCTGAAGTAACGTTCCATGATGTGTGCCATCATGTCGGTGATGCCGCTGGCTGTCTGCCAGGCGGGCAGAGTATAAGTAAGTTCCGGATTCATGACGGCAAAAGCCGGACGGAGGATAGCGGGAGTGTGTAGACCCAGTTTTCTCAAGCCGTCGAGTTTGGTAATAACGGCATTGCCGGAGCCTTCACTTCCCGCTGCGGGAATTGTCAGTACCACCCCGATGGGCAGTCCCGCCTGAGGCACGGATTTGCCGATGAAAAAGTCCCAGAAGTCGCCTTCGTAAGGAATACCTATGGCAATAGCCTTTGCTGTATCGATAACAGAACCTCCACCTACCGGCAGTATGAAGTCAACTTGTTCCTTGCGTCCCAGCTCGATGCCTTCGTATACTTTCGGGTCGGTAGGATTAGGCTGTACACCTCCCAGTTCGGCATAAGCGACTTTTGCCTCATCCAGCGAGTGCTTTACCTTGTCCAGCAGTCCGCTTCGTACTACCGAGCCGCCTCCATACACAATTAAGGCCTTCGTGCCGTGATATTTTCTGACCAATGTTCCTGTTTGTGTTTCTGTTGCTCTTCCGAATACAAATTCAGTCGGGCTGTAAAAGGTGAAATTATTCATAAATTTAGCTCCTTTTTCTTTAATTTGATTTTTATTGTGTTAGAGTGTTTCTATTCGTGAAACGTGATACTGCAAAGTTATGGAATTTTTCTTATCTTTGCGCTCTCATTTTCAAAATCACTATGAAATCAGATATCGAAATAGCGCGCAGTATTGAACTGACAAAGATTAAGCAGGTAGCACGTGATTATGATATACCTGTAGAAGAAATCCATAATTATGGACGTTATATCGCAAAAGTTCCAGAAACTTTGATCGATGAGGAAAAAGTAAAGAACAGCAACCTTATTCTGGTGACGGCTATTACACCGACCAAGGCGGGTATCGGAAAAACTACCGTGTCAATTGGTCTGGCACTGGGCTTGACTCGTATCGGAAAGAAGGCAATCTGTGCCCTTCGCGAGCCTTCACTGGGCCCTTGCTTTGGTATGAAGGGTGGAGCTGCCGGAGGCGGATATGCTCAGGTATTGCCGATGGATAAGATTAACCTGCACTTTACAGGCGATTTTCATGCGATCACTTCGGCACACAACATGATTGCTGCTTTGCTGGACAACTATATGTATCAGAATCAGGATAACGGTTTTGCACTGAAAGAGGTGTTGTGGAACCGTGTGCTTGATGTGAACGACCGTGGATTGCGTTATATCATTACCGGACTGGGCGGCAAATCGAACGGTATCACTCGTGAGTCGAGCTTCGATATTACACCGGCTTCGGAAATTATGGCTATTCTCTGTCTGGCAAAGGATGAAGACGATCTGCGTCGCCGTATCGAGAATATTTTGCTGGGCTTCACAATCGACAACAAACCTTTTACCGTAAAAGATCTGGGTGTAGCAGGGGCGATTACTGTATTGCTGAAGGATGCGATTGCTCCGAACTTGGTTCAGACTACGGAACATACGGCTGCTTTCGTACATGGTGGTCCGTTTGCTAACATTGCTCATGGATGTAATTCGGTAATGGCTACCAAACTGGCCATGACTTTCGGTGACTATGTGATTACGGAAGCTGGATTCGGTGCTGATCTGGGTGCTGAAAAATTCTATGATATCAAATGCCGCAAGTCGGGATTGCAGCCTAAGCTGACTGTTATCGTAGCGACTGCACAGGGACTGAAAATGCATGGCGGTGTAAGTCTTGACCAGATAAAGGAACCGAATGCAGAGGGACTGGTAAAGGGACTGGCAAATCTCGACAAGCATATCGAGAACCTTCGTTCTTTCGGTCAGACGGTAGTTGTTGCTTTCAACCGTTATGCAAACGATACGGAAGAAGAAATTGATCTGGTTCGTCAGCATTGTGCGGAACTGGGAGTAGGCTTTGCCGTGAACAATGCCTTTGTAGAAGGTGGTGCTGGAGCAGTAGAACTGGCTAACTTGGTAGTAGATACCATCGAAAAACAGCCTTCAGAACCGTTACGTCTGGCATACAGTGACGATGATTCTGTAGAAGAAAAGATTTCGAAGGTAGCATGCAACTTGTATGGCGCCAATATGATTACTTATAGTGCAGCAGCCAGAAAGAAACTGAAACGTATTCAAGAGCTTGGTTACGGACATTTCCCTATCTGTATCGCTAAGACACAATATTCATTCTCTACCGATCCGAAACTGTATGGAGTAGTGAAAGATTTTGAATTCCATGTGCGTGATATTGTATTGAATGCTGGAGCTGAGATGCTGGTTATTATTGCCGGTGAAATAATGCGTATGCCGGGACTGCCGAAAGAACCGCAGGCATTGCATATTGATATAGTAAATGGTGAAATAGAAGGCTTGTCTTAAAGACAGTTTTTCTTTTTCTACATTATAAGATACGGAAAGAGGTATCAGAAAAAAACAAATCGTGCAGGCTTTCAGGTCTGCACGATTTGTCTTTTCTGCTTCGTACTGGATGGGCTTTTATATGCCGATGGAAGTTGTTACTGATTTCCTTTCTGATAAGGGTTCTTCTTGTGATAGAAATTGATTCGTTCTGTCCATTTCCGGTTTTCCAGAGGAAAGACTTTATGGGTGTTGGCCCAGTCGATCCATTTAGCCTCTAGTTCTTCTACTTTTTCGGGGTATTTTTCTGCAAGATCATTGGTTTCGAATGGATCAGTAGCTAGATTGATCAGTTCCCATTGGCTGTCTCTGTCGGCTTTTACCAATTTCCAGTTGCCATCTATAATGGCGCAGGAACTTTGATGTTCGAAATATAAAGTTCTTGGCTCAAGAGTTTTTCCTTGTGAAGCTGGAAGCAGGCTGGTTCCCGGCAGGTCAGCATGAGCAAACGTCTTGGGGTATGTTACCTTTCCCAAAGCCATGCATGTTGGCATGACATCGATGATATGTGCAGGCTGGTGACAGATTTCCCCTTTCATCTTATTTTTCTTCTTGTCGCCATAGGTAAGGATGAACGGAGTACTGGTACCTCCTTGGAAAACCCACTTCTTATAACTCCGATAAGGCGTATTCGATAAGTCAGACATTAATTGTCCGATGAATCCGCCTTCATCGGTAGCACCATTGTCGCTCAGGAAGAGAAAGACGGTATTCTCGTACATTCCTTTCTTCTTTATTTCGTCGACCAGCTTGCCGATGCCTTCGTCCATGATTTCAATCATGGCAGCATAGGTGGCCATATCGTTTATCCATTTCTCCTGTTGCTGAGGCGTCAGGTCTTCCCATGCCGGACGTTTGCCGCCAAATTCTTTGTTGAATATCGGAAGTTCCAGACTATCGGGTATCAGTCCGATGCTCTTTTGCTTTTCGAATCGTTGCTTGCGTAAGACATCATATCCTGCTTTATAACGGTCGACGCACTTTTTTACATATTCGGCTGGTGCTTGCAGTGGCAGGTGAGGCGCATAATGGGCTACGTATAAGAACATCGGTTTCCGACTATCGTGCGCATGTACAAAGCTAACGGCCGAGTCGGTGATGGCTTTGGTGTAATAATAGTCATCGGGAAAATCGGTGATTTTTTCCAGATTATTGTAGACCGGATTGGGTTTGTAGTAACTTCCTCCTCCATGCAGGCAGCCATAGTATTTGTCGAAACCTCGTTGTACAGGATAACTTCCGTTAGGAGCATCGTAGCCGCCAGTTGTCGTTACGTGCCATTTTCCGCTCATGTATGTGGAGTATCCGCCGGCTTTCATCACTTCGGCGATGGTCGGATATGCTTTATCTAATTGTCCTCTGTAACCGGGACGGTGTTCGTCCACTTCAGCCATCCAGCCCATTCCCACTTCATGCTGGTATCTGCCTGTCAGCAGAGCAGCCCGGCTTGGACAGCTTCGTCCAGTGTTTTTAAATTGACTGAAGCGTACTCCTTCCTGAGCAAGCTTATCTATATTCGGCGTCTGGATTTCACTTCCGTAACATCCTAAGTCGGAAAAACCCATGTCATCGCAAAGAATAAGAACAATGTTGGGAGATTGAGGGGACTGGGCGTTGACATATTGACTGACGCCGCATACGGCAATAGGGATGAATAATAGTTTGTTCATTGTAGTATTAGTTTAGCGCGGTGAAGATAAATAGAATAAAATCTAATTCATGCAGGTTTTATTTTTTTTTCTATGATAATTTAGACTTTTAAATAGCGGCAGGGAATTTCGGCGTCCTATAGGGAATGCCAAAATTCCCTGCCACTGAATCTGTCTTTATTTCTTACAAAGTGCCTTGAAATCACAATAGGCGCATTTGTCTTCTATATCGGTCTGGGTGAAAGAAACATGGGGATTGAAGATTGTTTCCAGTAATTCATTCAGGTGTTTCCGGAACTCTTCTTCGTATTTCGCAAAATCTTCTACAGATTCTTTCGGCTTGCGGGGTTCTCCTATCTGGATAATCGGAGAATAATTTTCCGAAGCAGCCCGATGAATATATAGCAAGGCGGGGGCTACCCGTCGGTCGTCGTTTTTCTCTCTCAATATCTTGCAGACAATAGATGCATAAAGAAAAGTTTGGAAAACATAGTTCGAGCGCTTTTTATCTGGGATAAAGAGCGAAGCGATGTTAGCAGGAATATCAGCATTTCCTCCTGTCTTATAGTCCACAATCCGCAGGGTTCCGTCTTTTGTATCTATACGGTCGATGATACCTCCTATGCGCGACTGGATTGTTCCATTCGGACATTGTATGCTGACCTGCTCGAAAACGGGGCGTTCGGACCCCACGAAGGTGAATGGGGTATGTCCCAAATCGTTCCGGAGAAGCTGCTGGATATACTTCAGGATAACGGCTGAATTGATAAGTTGAATGCCGTTATATTCGGGTTGTTCATCCAGTGGCAGATTGAAGAACAGCTCCTTGAATCCATTGTCTACATAGGTTTGCAGGCGGACTTCATCTTTCAGCAGTGCATTAAGGTCCTCTTCGGTTATCAGTTTTCCGTGTGCTGTAAGGTCTTTGTAGATATGTTCTGCTGCATAATGGAAGATACTACCGAACTTGGCTGAGTCGATGTCGGCGGTAACTTCGTCGGGGGCGCTGAGTTGTGCTACATATTTATAGTAGAATTTCAGCGGGCAGTCGAGGTAACAGTTCAGGGCCGATGGCGAAATGATAGCCTTCGGGTTACTCTGAAGGTCGAATACCTTCTTCATTCGCTCCATGATATCGGGCGTTTTCTCGATGGTTATAGGGGTAGAACCCTGCGGGGACTGCTCAGCTTCCAGTTGCTTACGCTGTATGGGATGTCCCCATTCTATCAGGAACTGGAGCATGAAGCGTGATAGCTCTCCGCGGTTGATACCGTCGGTAGCGGTATTGTATACCAGCGTTACCTTCTCGGCTCGTTGCAGCAAACGATAGAAATAATAAGCATAAACGGCTATTTTATGGTCGATGGTCGTCATGCCAAAAGCCTTTCGTAAGTTGTAAGGGATGAAAGAGGAATCACCTCCTGCTTTAGGCAACTGCCCTTCGTTGACGGAAAGCAGGATGAGATGACGGAAGTCGAGGTTACGTGTTTCCAGTACACCCATGACTTGCATACCGATAGCTGGCTCTCCGTGAAAAGGAATGCTCGATGAAGACATGACACGGGTGAGCAAGCGCTGGAAGGTACCTGCCTGTACATTCAGTTCCTTGCTCTCAATCAGTGTGTGGAAGCGGTTGACCAATGTATAGGTTTTGAATAATGATTCACGGTACAGTTGGTCGAATGCATCGGAATGTGAGGCTGCCTGTTGCTGGTAAATTACGGCTACTTCCTTCAAAGCTTCCGACAGCATGCAGCATAGGTCGAGGTTGTTTCTACGCGGAGTAAACAACAGTTCCAGTACTTCGTCTTGTTTCAGTTCCGAAGGGAGCGGGTAGAAACGGTTGTCGCGGGTGAGAATTTGTTCCAGTTTCTCGGCTTCGGGTGACAACTGGCGGGTATACGGATGCTTCAGTACACTGATAACTTCCGCAAACAAATAGCGTCCGTTGTTTGGATTATAACCCGAAGTATGAAGTTCCAACAAGGCATTGACGAAACTGTATGCGGGAGTCTGCGAAAGCGGAAAGCCCATTGTGATATTGATATGCTTCACATTGTCCGGCAAAGAATGCAGCACGGGCTGAAGCAGTGCTTCGTTGCATAGAACAACGGCCGTTTCTTTCTCCTCTGGGGTAAGGTTTTCCCGAATCCATTGGGGCAAATATCGTACTTGTCCGTTCTCGGTCGGTGATTCAATGAAGGTTATATCTTTAGGCTGGCTCAGGTTGTTGAAGCAGGAAACTGGCAGTTCCGACGGAAAATCCCGCAGGTTGCGGCGGATAAATTCTCCGGCTTCGTGAGGTATCTTGTTGAGGTAAAATGTATCGTAATCCCAGTAAAACAGAGCCTTTCCGGCTTCATTCAGTTTTTTGAACAGAGTATGTTCTACCTTATTCAGTACATTAAATCCTACAAATATATATTTGTTGTAGGGGAGAGTTTCCACATCCAGTTGTTCTATTACCTGTCGGTACAGCATTCCTTCGTATGCAACCGACTGGCTTTCCAGCAGTGTCTTGTATTCCGTATAGATGTCGCCCAGCACATCCCATAGAGAGATGAAACGTTGCTTCAGTTCTGTTACCTGGTCGATGGAAAAATTGTGGAAGAACTGACTCAGCGCTTCCTTTTGTCCTTCCTCCAGAAAATCGTAGTTATCCATCAGTTCATTCAAGTCTTTCAGGTTGCTGAAGAGCGCTTTTGTATCGGCCATGTTCTTGTCTGCGTCGTCGAAATCGGCGATAAGCATCTCTCCCCAGAAGTAGAAATCATCGAGTGTTTCTTTGCTTCCGGTGGCCTTCTGAAAAACTTTGTAAAGGTCGCAGACCAGTTTTATCGGGTCGGCAATAGTTAAGTCGGACGACTGACGGAACAATTCGCTGATGCTGACGTAGGTGGGCGACCAGATAGGACGGTCGCTTTCCTGAGCCAGATATTCATTGAAGAACAGGCTTGCACGCTTGTTCGGGAATACGATTGCTACTTTTGTGAAGTCGCCTTCGGTCTTTTTATATAAATCGTGTGCTACTTGTTTCAAAAATGTTTCCATATATCCAGATGGCTTTTATCGTTTATTTAACCTCTTCCAGTTCGTTGGCGAATACATACCACAGATATCCGCTTATCTGTTCATATCCCATAGCGGACAAAAGATTCATATATTCGCGGACTTGCTGGCGGTAACCGTCTTTGGGCTTGCCAAACTTGAAGTCTACTACCACTACTTGTCCGTTTTTCATCATGACGCGGTCCGGACGACGGGTTTGCATGACGCCCTCTTCATCGGTATAGATAATGCTGCATTCATTGTACAGTTCCCATTCTCCACTATACCAGTCTTTCACTTTCGGATTGCCCAGTGCCCATTGAGCCAGCTTCTGAATTTGTTTTTCCTGTTCGGACGACTCCAGTATTCCTTCGAAACGCAGTCGTTCGATAGCTTGGGGCAAATCTCCTTCCTGCCGGATGGAGGCGAAAAGATTATGCAAAAGTTGTCCCTGACGGATGTAACGTCCCGTTTCGTCATCATCTTCCTCTCCTCGGATAAAGTCGGCAGAGCGGTTGGACTGTTTGAATTCTATTTCCGTTTCTATCGATTCGATATGTATCGGAATATTTTCGGGCTGTACGGCAAGCGGGTTTTCCGTTGCTTTTTTCTTTGTTTCCTCCGACAAGCAGAGTTCTCCGTATTCATATATATCGGTAGCGTCTTCATCGGTACCTTCCTGAGCCTCGATGTCACGGCTGGAAGTAGCGTTCATCGTTAACTTAATGTGCGGCAACGCTTCCAGAAGCAGTTCGGAAACGGTTCCTTTCTGCTTGGCCTTTCCCCATACAATGAGGTTTTTGCAGGCACGGGTAAAGGCAACATACAGCAGATTCAGATTGTCTACCCAAAGTTGAAGACGCTCTTCCAGGTAACTGTCGCGGTAGACCGACTCGGCCATTGCTCCCGAATAGTTGACCGGAACAATATCCAGTTCGTTGAAGGGTGGGAGGTCTGTATTCTTTCCCGTACCTGCTACCGAACACCAAATCAGGTGACTGTTTGTTTCGTTCTCCATTTTCCAGTCGCAGAAAGGTATCAGAACCGTATGATACTCCAGCCCTTTCGATTTATGGATAGACAGAATCCGGATACCTTCTATCTCTCCGGAAGGGATAGTCTTTTCGTGAAGTCGCTCGTCCCAGAACGAGATAAAGGCCGTCAGTTCCGATGAGTTATTCTGCATATACTCTGTCACTGCATCGTAGAAGGCGCAGATATAAGCATCTTGTTTCTCGATACGTTGCATATCGAACAGAACAAATAGTTTCTCCAGCAGTTCGTACAAGGGCATTAATCTCAATTCTTCCTGCTGAAGGACAAAGCCTGCCGGAAGATAATGCTCTATCTGATTCAGTAAAACTGTATTTAAGTCGATATTCTGTTGCAGTACTTCGCGTTGATAGGCTACGGCAAGCCTTGCCTGAGCAATGCGGTCGTCGGGCGAAGTAAGGTAACGCAAGCCATCTATCATCATGCAGATGGCAAGCGAAGCGTCCAGACGGAAAGCCTCGTCCGATACAATCCGGTAAGGCGTATGCTTGTCGAAATAGTCGGCAATGGCAGGAATGGTTTTGTTTTTACGAACCAAAATAGCAATATCGTTTGTGCGTACTCCCTGAGTTATCAGAGAATCTACTTCGGATGCCAGTTTCTCCAGCATGGTGTCGGCATACGGATGCTCTTTTTCGTCGGTGAGGAAGGATAGTTTTACGTAGCCCTTTTCTTCCTTTTTTGCAGTTTGCTGACACACGTCGCTGTAGGCATGCTGGAGCTGGATGCAAGGCTCTTCCATTTCTTCTTCGTACCGCTTGTTCAGCACTTCGCAAGCTGCTGTAAATATTTCGTTGTTGAAGTGAATGATACGTGCCTCACTTCGCCAGTTGGTTCCGAGCGTACATTCACGTACGCGCAAGGTCTTGTCCGCGTTCAGTCCCGCAAGAATTTTCCAGTCGCCGTTTCTCCAGCGGTAGATGCTCTGCTTGATATCGCCTACGATGAGGCTGCCTTCCTTTTGTGCAAGGCTTTCTTCGAGCAACAAATGGAAGTTTTCCCACTGCATGCGTGAGGTGTCCTGAAATTCGTCAATCATAACCGTATCAATGGTTGTGCCGATCTTTTCGTATACAAACGAAGCATCTCCTTCGCGAATCAGTCCGTGAAGCAGGGCATTGGTGTCCGAAAGCAGGAAACGGTTGTGCATCTGATTTTGCAAACGTACTTCTTCGTCGATGTTGGCAAGCAGACGAAGGTTGTTCAGATAGCGCAGAGAAAGGTCACAGGAATTTACCAGCATATTATTCTTGGGGCGGAAATCTTCTGCTGTTTTCAGCAGGGGAATCAGCTCACTGGCTGCCAGCGAACGGATCGTATCACGGTAAACGGAAGTTCTTGTAGTCCAGTTGTCCTCACTTTCCAGACATTTCTCTACGGTTGCGTTGCGCACTTCGCTTCCTAAAGAGCCGTTGCCTATCTTATTGAAATAGCTTCCGATACCTCGGGCACCGTTCTTCAGGTCGGTAGGTGTCAGTCCGTTTACATCCAGTACGCCGAGGAACTGCTCGTTGAATCCTTTCATTTCTTCCAGTGCCTCTGTACGGATATCTTGTAATTGCTTACGGTATGTCGGGATAAAAGAAGGGTCGGCCAGCTTTTTCCTCAGTCCGGCACCTTTTTCCACGTAGCCTTCATCGAAAATGTTTCGCCCGAATCCTTTGATTTCGTTCGATACATTCCATCGTTTATCATCGGCAATACGTTCTTCTATGTATTCCAATAACCAGTAAAGTACTGGCGAGCGTCGGTCCAAATTCTCAATCATGGCATCTACCGCGTCGGAAAGTACGTCCGCATTGTTCAGTTCGATGGACATATTGGCACCCAGCTCCAGTTCGCGGGCGAGGTTACGCATGACCGACTGAAAGAATGAGTCGATGGTTTCTATCCGGAATCGGCTATAGTCGTGGATGATGTTTGTCAGAGCTTCACGTGCTGCACGGCGTATCTCGGCTTCGCTTTTTGACGTCGCTTTCAACAACTCTGCCAGATAACTGTCCGAACTTTTCAGTCCGCAGGCAAGTCCGAAGAGCTGTTCCAGAATACGTTTTTTCATCTCGGCCGTAGCTTTGTTGGTAAATGTTACGGCAAGAATACGTCGGTACGCATGCGTGTCTTCAATAAGTTGTTTGATATATTGTACGGCAAGGGTGAATGTTTTTCCTGAACCTGCCGAAGCTTTGTAGACAAGTAATTGTGGATAGTCTGTCATTTTTTTACATTGTTTCCTGTTCGTAGAAACAAAGATAGGAAAAAGAAATAACAGATGGAGAAAAGAGCAAGTGAAAGTAAAAAAACGTGCCGACGTTTTAAGTAAAATCCGGGCGGATTTAAAGGAAAACGTCGGCACGTTTGAATGATTATTCCTTGATGTCCTGATACAGGAAACGTTTGATGCTTTTCTTAGCCGTCTTTTCAAACTCTTCGGGGTAGAGCTTGATGCGGGTGATTTGTGAGTAGGCAGGGAGCATTTTGTTAAGCTCTGTGCGGTTGACTTCTATAGCAGCTTCCAGCGCTTTCTTGTCCATGCCCTGAGCAAAGGCCTCTTCGTTATCCGGATAAACCAGCGCAATCAGCTTATCGCCGGATAGAAGAACCAGCGATTCGTTTACGAAAGGCATGTTGTTCAAGCGGGCTTCTATCTCTTCCGGATAGATATTTTGTCCCGAAGCAGTCAGCAGCATGTTCTTGCATCGTCCCTTTATAAAGATATTTCCTTCTGCATCTTTTATAGCCATGTCGCCGGTGTGCAGCCAGCCGTCACAGTCGATAGCTTGTGCCGTAGCCTCTTCATTTTTGTAGTAGCCCAGCATGACATTCATTCCCCGGCATACCAGTTCGCCCGGAATGCGTTCCGGATCGGAGGAAAGAACCTTTGTTTCCATATTCGAAACCGTCTTTCCGCACGAAGTATATAAGATTTCATCCCAGCGGCTGTGGCAGATAAGCGGAGCAGCTTCCGTCATGCCATAAGCAATGGTGTACGGAAAGTTGATTTTTCGTAAGAAGGCTTCCACTTCCGGATTGAAGGGTGCGCCGCCAATTACAATCTCAATAAAGTTTCCTCCGAATACTTCCATTGCATGGATGCGTATTTGTTCCTTTATCTTGTCGCTGATGATAGGCAGGTTCAGTAACAGCTTACCCAGCTTGTTGTCAACTTTCGGCAGAATGTTTTTCTTGAAAATCTTCTCGACGATAAGCGGAACACAGGCAATGACACGCGGACGGATTTCGGCAAACGACTCAGCGATGATTTTGGGTGAAGGCATGCGTGTAAGGAACCACAGATGTGCTCCTACGGTAACGCCATACAGAAAATCGAAAACCAGACCGAAAATATGTCCCAACGGTAACATTGATACAACATTGTCGCCGGGATGCAGATTGACTTTTTTATGGATATGTTCGATGTTTGATATAATACTGCGATAAGGAAGCATTACTCCTTTGGAATATCCTGTCGTGCCTGAAGTATAATTGATGACGGCCAGTTCTTCAGCCCCTTCGCGGCGGTACGAAACATTTTCCGCACGGAAACGGCACGGATAGCGCTTGCCGAACTCTTCATTCAAGTGCTCACGCGCATAAGTCAGTTGTTCCGAACGTGAAACTATCAGATCAAAATTCTTCAGTTCGATGATACCTTCCAGATGAGGCATAGCAGCTTCATTGAAGTTCTCCCATACCTGATCGCCCACAAACAGCATGCGAGCTTCTGAATGATTTACTATATTATGTACGTTATCTGCTTTAAATTCGTGAAGGATGGGTACAGCCACTGCTCCGTAGGTAATGACACCGAGAAAGGTTGCAGTCCAGTTGGCACTGTTTCTGCCGCAAAGTGCTATTTTATCTCCTCTCTTTATGCCTGCATGTTCCAGCAGAATATGCATTTTTTCTATTTTGCGTGCCACATCTTTGTATTGTAGAGTGGCTCCCTTGTAGTCTGTCATTGCATCCAGATTCCAGTTTTTACGGATGCTTTCTTCTATAAGTTGTATTAAACTGTTTGTTGTTTCCATTGTTTCATTGCACACTAATCGTGTTAATGTGCGCAAAAGTAATAAAAGTTGCCCGAACAACTGGTATAATCGCGGAATTATTTTCCCCGCCGGGAACGATAATAGGCGATAATTACTAACTTTGCGGATAAAAACACCATTAATATATTAAGTATGTTGATTTATAATACAACTTTTCATGTAGAGATAAACGATGCGAGAAACTTCGTTATTTGGTTGAATGAATATTATATTCCCGAGGTAGAGAAGTCGGGCGAACTGCGTAATCCCCGTATCTTGCGAATATTAAGTCATAAGGAACAAGACAGCGAATGCTTTTCCTTGCAGTGGAAAGTGGAAGACAGTGCTGCCCTTCATCACTGGCATACCAAGCAAGGAGCGCATCTGAACGAAGAAATGATGAAAGTGTTCAAGGATAAAATTGTTGGTTTCCCTACATTGATGGAGGTAATCAGGTGATACAACCCGTAAAGGAAAAGATTATTCTGGGCATAGATCCCGGTACAAACATCATGGGATATGGGGTATTGAAAGTAACGGGAGTAAAGCCACAAGTGATGACGCTGGGAGTAATCGACCTGAGAAAATGCAGTGACCCCTACCTGAAGCTGAAGCATATTTACGAGCGGGTGCAAGGTATCATCAGTTCTTATCTGCCCGACGAACTGGCCATCGAGGCTCCTTTCTTTGGGAAAAACGTTCAGTCGATGCTGAAGCTGGGACGAGCACAGGGTGTTGCCATTGTAGCAGCCTTGTGCAGAGATATTCCCGTTACGGAGTATGCTCCACTGAAGATAAAGATGGCGATAACCGGAAACGGTCAGGCCAGCAAGGAACAGGTTGCGGATATGCTGAAACGCATGCTGCATATTCCCGATTCGGAGATGGGACCTTTTATGGATGCTACCGATGCGTTGGGAGCTGCATATTGTCATTACCTGCAAATGGGGCGGCCGTCTATGCCAAAAGCTTATTCCAGTTGGAAAGACTATATACAGAAAAACCCCGATAAAGTGAAAAAATAAAAGAACAATGAATGTAAAACACCTTATAGCTATGTTGACCATTGCAACGACAGTTGGCTGCAATCCTATCCAACGAAGTTCATACGATTCCTTCGACGACTACCCCGTATACGAGGGAAAATGGGAGGAAATGGTATATTCATCGGCCGAAACCCGCTTTTCTCTGTGGGCTCCTACGGCTCAGGAAGTACGTGTCCTGTTATATGAACAGGGACAAGGAGGGGCAGCTTACCGGATGATCGGCATGCAACAGGCGTCCGACGGAATGTGGCAGGCTGTGGTGAGCGGCGACTTGAAAGGACGCTTCTATACATTCAATGTAAAGATAGACGATGTGTGGCAGGGAGATACTCCCGGTCTCATGGCGAAAGCTGTAGGTGTGAACGGCGACCGTGCTGCCATTGTCGACATGAAAGAAACCAATCCACAAGGGTGGGAAAAGGATACCCGTCCGCCTCTGAAGAGTTTCTCCGATATCATTATTTATGAAATGCACCATCGTGACTTTTCTATCGATACGATATCGGGTATCAAGAATCGTGGAAAGTTTCTGGCTCTGACAGAAGACAGTACACATACTTATCTGGGAGAGAAAACTGGTATCGACCATCTGAAAGAACTGGGGATAACTCATGTACATTTGTTGCCTTCGTTCGATTTCTCGTCGGTCGATGAGACCAAGCTCAACAAGCCGCAGTATAACTGGGGATATGATCCGAAGAATTATAATGTTCCCGAAGGTTCGTATTCCACCGACCCGTATAAACCCGATGTGCGCATCCGCGAGTTTAAACAGATGGTAATGGCGTTGCATCGGGCGGGCATCCGGGTGATTATGGATGTCGTGTATAATCATACGGCACTGACGAGGGGAAGTAATTTTGAACGTACTGTACCCGGATATTTTTACCGTCACGAAGACGACGGAAAGTTTGCCGATGCTTCCGGATGCGGCAACGAAACGGCAAGCGAACGTGCTATGATGCGTAAGTTTATGATTGAGTCGGTATGCTACTGGGCGCAGGAATATCATGTTGACGGCTTCCGCTTCGACCTGATGGGGATACACGATATTGTTACCATGAAGGAAATCCGCAAGGCACTCGATGCGATAGATCCTACCATATTTATATATGGAGAAGGATGGGCATCGAAGTCTCCAAAGTTGCCTGAAGCCGAACTTGCCATGAAAAACAATATCTATCAGATGCCCGGTATTGCAGCTTTCAGCGATGAGTTCCGCGACAGTCTGCGCGGCCCGTTCGGAAATGACGACAAGGGTGCCTTCATAATCGGACGTCCGGGACATGAAATAGGAGTGAAGTTCGGTATTGTAGGAGGAATCGCTCATCCGCAGATTAATAACGATTCGGTACGCCGTGTACCCAAGATATGGGCAAATACTCCTTCTCAGTTCATCAGTTATGTAAGTTGCCACGACGATTTGTGTCTGACCGACCGGTTGAAGGTGACACTTCCCGGAGCTTCTATACCGGAACTGAAGGCGTTACAGAAACTGGCGGAAACGGCTGTGTTCACTTCACAGGGCGTTCCTTTCATTTTTGCTGGCGACGAACTGTTGCGCGACAAAAAAGGAGTTGCCAATTCCTATAATCAGCCGGACAAAATCAATGCAATCGACTGGCGGAACAAGACGACGTACCGTGAAGTGTTCGATTATGTCAGAGGATTGATCAGTATGCGTAAGGCACATCCGGCTTTCCGTATGGGAAGTCCTGAGCTGATTCGCAAGCATCTTGAGTTTATTTATGTACCGGCCACCAATGTCGTGGCTTTCCGTATCAAGGGAAGTCCCTGCGGAGATAAGTGGCTGAATACAATAGTAGTGCTGAATGCACGTACAGAACCGATAAAGGTTAATATTCCCGAAGGTAAATATTGGATAGCATGCCGAGACGGAAAGATTGATCTGGTGCTGGGACTGGGAATCATTGCCGGAAACCAGATTACGGTCAGCCCGCGGTCGGCCATGATTATCCATCAGTAATATACAACAATGCAAAATATCATTACAATTAAAGACGGGGTGACCAGACACCCTCTGTATCGGTTGAAAGAACCGATCAACCTACAAATAGCCAAGGGAGAACATGTGGCTATCGTAGGAGCGAACGGGGCCGGCAAAAGTTTGCTGGTCGATACCATAATCGGACGTTATCCGCTCTTGATGAACGAAGTGGAGTATGATTTTTCTCCTTCCGACTCGAATCTGGTATGCGACAATATCAAGTACATTACTTTCCGCGATTCGTATGGCGATGCCGACGGGACATATTATTACCAACAGCGCTGGAATTCGCAGGATTTGGACGAAACTCCCGTGGTGCGCGACCTGTTGCCTGCGTGCAAGAATGAAGAACTGCGGAAGGTGCTTTACGATCTGTTTGGCGTAGAAGCCATGCTCGACAAGCACATCATCCTTTTGTCCAGTGGGGAACTGCGCAAGTTCCAGCTTACCAAAACGCTGCTGACCAATCCGCGTGTGCTGATTATGGATAATCCGTTTATCGGGCTTGATGCCAAGACACGCGACCTGCTGCATACTTTGTTGCGTAAACTGACGGAAGTAACGCCTTTGCAGGTCATATTGGTCTTGTCGAAAACAGACGACATCCCGACGTTTATCACCCATGTTATTCCTGTAGCCGACCGCACCTGCGGAAAGAAGATGACGCTTCAGGAGTATTTGTCCGTGCGCGAAACGGTGCCTGCCCATGTACTGCCCGAAGAAAAATATCAGCGTATCCTCGATTTACCTTATTCCGATAACTTGTATCACGCCGAACACATTGTCGATTTGAACAAAGTAAGCATCCGTTACGGAGAACGTACCATCTTGAAAGATCTCGACTGGACGGTACTTTGCGGCGAAAAATGGGCACTGAGTGGCGATAACGGTGCCGGAAAGTCGACATTGCTCAGTCTGGTCTGCGCAGACAATCCGCAGAGTTATGCCTGCGATATATCCCTGTTCGGGCGCAAACGAGGCAGCGGAGAAAGTATCTGGGAGATAAAGAAACACATCGGATACGTAAGTCCGGAAATGCACCGTGCCTATCTGAAGAACCTGCCTGCCATTGATATTGTAGCAAGCGGGTTGCATGATTCCATCGGGCTGTATAAGAAAACGCGTGAAGAAGACCGTGCCGTATGCGAATGGTGGATGGATATCTTTGGCGTAAAGGAATTGAAGGACCGGAATTTCCTGCAACTTTCCAGCGGCGAACAACGCATGGTACTGCTTGCAAGAGCCTTTGTGAAGGATCCCGAACTGCTCATTCTGGACGAGCCGCTGCACGGACTTGACATGCACAACCGCCGTATGGTGAAGGATGTGATCGAAGCCTTCTGCAAGCGTAAGGACAAAACCTTGATCATGGTCACACACTATAAGGAAGAGCTTCCGGCATGTATTGACCATAGCTTGTATCTGGTACGAAATCATTAATGGTCATGGCCTCATACGCCCTTCTCTCTCGGTCAAACGACAGAGTCGTCGGGGAGGGCGTATGCGGTGGCCTGCCCGACGACTCTGCATCTGTTCCACGATGCCTGCCCGCCCTTTAAAAATTTCCGAAGACGTTCCCCCTGTTTTTTGTACAAATTCTTTTTTGTTTTGTACAAACTTTATTGTTTTTTGTACAAAAACATTAGAAAACCTGCCCGCCTTTTTTCGTCAGCACGCTGTTGTTTCTTTTACTTTCTCTTGACAAACTGGTACGAATAAACCGATAGCTGGATATACCTCTGTACATCGTTTGTCAGCTTTGTAAAAGCAAATGAAGGTAAAATCTGCTGAAAAATGTTTTTGGCTTTTCGTTTCTTTCCGTATATTTGTTGTAATCTGAAGTATCTTATTTGATTATCAACGCTTTGTAGAAAACTCGCATGAGAACTGGCAACGGATAAGAAAATTCCAAGCTGTTTAGAATCACTATATTCCTCATGCTTTCAAATAACTCTTTTTTCTTGATGCAAAGGTAGCATTTTTTCGTGAT
>NZ_DBMACV010000030.1:0-36215 GCF_057861905.1 Phocaeicola sp.
TTATTGTTTCTTTGAAAACAAACCGGATGCATTGCAAGGATACTATATTGAGGACTCAAAACAACTGGCCTTATTCTAAACTTATCCCGAACTCAGGTAATCATACCATTACGTTTACCGATTGTGAATTGCTGCATACTCCTTCATGGAGCGACCGAAGCACGAACTGGAGTCGCGACCTGAAGTTGCTGGAACTGGACGAGAATCATATGCGTATCGGGGTAATGCGTGATAACAGTGAAGGTCCATGGTGGTTGATCTGGAACTTTGTTTCGAAAGAATATGCCGACAATTACGTTCCGGAAGACCAGCCGGATCCGGAACCTGCTCTGCCGGACGGATGGGAAGATATGGTATCGGAAGTGGTGACCAGCAAGATTAAGTGGACTATGTCGACCGATGTTCCTTTCGATTGGGCTAATCTGGATGGTAGTTTGATGAATAACTTTACTGCCGGTAATTATCCGGACTGGGCTGCACCTGTAAACGGATTGGATCAGCTTTCCATGACACTCGACTCAAAAGCCATGACATATGAATTTGCCATGCCTGACGGTACTACTGCAAGCGGAACTTATACACTGGATGAAAAAGGTATTTATACATTTAGTGGAAGTGTTCCTACTTATCATATCGGCGGTGGTGACATCATGTTTGGGGCAGATGCCAATAATCAGCTTCGTATTTTGAGTATTGAATCAGCATCCGGTACGGTAATGGGTATGTGGCTGGGTGCACGCAGCTCCGAGAAGAATGAATATCAGGCTTATCATTTTATTCCGAATGCTGGTGGAGGAACTTCACAACCGGAAATGACATCGATTGCTGTCGATAATTCTAAGTTGGTGTGGGGAAATCTGGAGTCTGAAAAAAATAATTTCCGTATTGAACTTTACAACATGTATGGCGAAACGGCTTCTGCCAGCCCGATTGATCCGGCAAGCATTGTGTTCGACTATTCGATGGAACTTACATTTACAATCAGTGGTTTGACAGGGGATGCTGCTACCAAGGAATATGATGCCGGACTGATGTGTACGGCAAACGGATGGTGGCCAGCTTATTCCGGTACAAGTGACGTAAAAGTGAAAGGTAACGGAACTTATACCATCAAGATGAAACCGGAATCAGCCTACAATGGCGTGATTGTATTTGTTATCGATATTTTCGATATGTACAGTGACATTGCCGATCCGGAAGCTGTAAACGTAACAATCGATGAATTGAAAATTTTGTAATTACAACGTTGAAAGGACATGCATACAGGAAAATATTCTTGTATGTGTGTCCTTTTATCCATAACCATAAAATATCACTATGAAAAAACTATTTGTCTATTTTTTAGGAACGATTACTTGTCTGGTAAGTCTGTTCCTTGGAGCTTGCTCCGATGAGGATGATACAGGAAGTCCATATCTGAAAATTTCGAAGGAAGAACTGACTTTCGGAAAGCATGAGAGTGAAGCCCTTTTGTATATTCAGTCGAATGTGGCTTACGAAGTATCTTCCGATGCTGCCGACTGGTGTTCTGTGGTTCAGCAGGTTTCTACGTCGCAAAAAACAGCCAAGTATCTGGTGCATGTTACCGAAAACCCTGATACTGAAGTCAGGACTGCTGTAATAACTATAAAAGGCGCCGAGGTAAATGGTTCGGTAAAGGTGGTGCAGACTGCCAATGATTATTTACTGGTAGCACAGCATGAATACGAACTGCCGGGTGAAGGCGGAGAGTTTTTGGTAGAAATGCAGACTACAGGCGACTGTCAGGTGGAGATTGATGCCGACTGGATTCAGCGGGTTGAAACACGTGCGGTCGAAACTCGTACAGAAACTTTCGTAGCCGATCAGAACGTTACGGGGGAAGTCCGTACTGCTACCATTGTATTTACGCTGGATGACCTGACCGAGTCTGTTACAGT
This sequence comes from Phocaeicola sp., assembly GCF_057861905.1. Taxonomy (NCBI): domain Bacteria; kingdom Pseudomonadati; phylum Bacteroidota; class Bacteroidia; order Bacteroidales; family Bacteroidaceae; genus Phocaeicola; species Phocaeicola sp. The sequence continues at coordinate 1,920 of NZ_DBMACV010000030.1, forward strand.
AACCCAGAATATTCTTTCTACTCCCGAGCCGGATAAAACTGGTATGGAACAGGATGCTCCTGATTTGATGCGTAATATCAAGATAGGATGGAACTTGGGTAACTCGCTGGAAGCTGCGGGAGGTGAAACTGCCTGGGGAAATCCTGCAACGACGCTTGCCATGATAAACAAGATTCGTGAGATGGGATTCAATGCAGTACGTATACCGTGTGCATGGGATCAGTATTTGAATGATGAAACAACTTATGAAATCAAGGCTACCTGGCTGGCACGTGTAAAAGAGGTTGTAGACTATTGTATGCAGAACGACTTGTATGCTATCTTAAACATCCACTGGGATGGAGGATGGCTTGAGAACGATATTCCCAACGGATATAATGAAGAAGTGAACAATAAGCAGAAGACATTGTGGACTCAGATTGCCACTTATTTCCGCGATTACGATGAACATTTGCTGTTTGCCGGATGCAATGAGCCGAATGTAGAGGACGAAGATGACATGGCTACCTTGCTGAAATACGAACAGACGTTTGTCGATGCAGTAAGAGCTACCGGCGGAAAGAATGTATACCGTAACCTGATTGTTCAGGGACCGTCTACCGATATCGACAAGACTATGCAGTATATGAATGCGTTGCCTGTTGACGAAACTCCCAATCGCTTAAGTGTAGAAATACATTATTACAGCTCCTGGCAGTTCTGTGGCATGGAAAAAGATGAAAGCTGGGGAAAGGCTTTCTATTTTTGGGGCGAAGAGAACAAGAAATATGCTACCGGTGCGTATGAGGGCAGATGGGATAACATTTGTGGAGAGAGCTACGTACAGGCACAGTTCCAGAAGCTGAAAGAAAGATTTACCGACAAGGGTATTCCGGTTATCATTGGAGAATTTGCTGCTGTACGTCGTACATTGCCCGACGAGCAGGCACAGGAAGGACACGATTTGTCGCGTGCTGCTTTCGATGAATGTGTAGTTCGTGAAGCAAACGCTCGTGGACTTGTCCCGTTCTATTGGGACAGAGGCGACGGGATTCTCGACCGCAAGAACTTGCAGGTTTACGACGAATTGGAATATAATGGTCTGATGAACGGTATCAAATAAACATAAAAGATCTGTTTTTGCCCTTCACGCCCTTCACATTCTTGCATGGTTTTATGTTGGAATGTGAAGGGCATTTTTATGGAACGTCGGTCTGTGATTCAGACCTTTGCATCTTTGAGGAAATTCCTCTTGACGTTTTTTGAAAATTTGTACAAAAAATAAAAACTTTTGTACAAATCATTTTCGCCTTTTCCTGAGCTTTTGGAAACTTTCCCGGCGGATAAGAATAGATTTTACAGGTATTCATGCTGTGAACATGCTGATTGTTATCTGTTTTGTAGCGCGTGGGAAAGAAAAAAGGAAAAAAGATTCTTGCTTGTTTAATTAAACTTCATTTTCTTTGCTTTAGAAAACGTTACCTGATATGAGAAGGATATACACTTTGCTTACCTTGTTTTTTTCATTGCTTTGTCTTCATGCGCAGTCACTTATGTTCAAGCATCTGGAGGTTTCGGATGGATTGTCGAACAATTCAGTCCGTTGCATTTACAAGGATAGTGAAGGACTGATGTGGTTTGGTACGATGGCCGGACTGAATTGTTACGACGGCTATACGTTCAAAGTATTTACCCGTCAGGAGAATAATCCGAATTCTCTTCCCGATAATTTTGTAGAAGATATAGTAGAGCAGCCCGACGGATTGTTCTGGATTAAAACGGCAAAAGGGTATGTGTTGTTCGATAAGGCGAAAGAAGTATTTCATTCAGATTTAAATTCTTTTATGACTTCGTTGGGAAGTAAGGGTGTTCCTGATAAAGTATTTGTCGATTCTGCCGGAAATGTCTGGATATATGTTATGGGAGAGGGCTGCTACCGGTATGATAAAGACAAAAAGACAAGTTACATGTCTTTTCAAAAATGTAATCTTCCGCTTTTAAGTGTTTCGGATGTGGCAGAATGTAAGGACGGTATCTTGCTGGTATATGATACAGGTCTGCTGGTTTGTATCGATCGGAATAATCAGACTGTAAAATGGATAAAGAAAGAAATACAGCAAGACTCTCCACAGGTACAGATTGATTTTTCTTTGTTTGTTGACAGAGAGGATTGTATTTGGATATATGGCATTGAAGGCGTGTGGGCATACGATTTGCGTACGGGAAAATGGAATAAGGAACTTGCTGCACGTTGGAAGAATCGTTCCGACTTTGTTCATACCATTACACAGGATGCCAAGGGAAGAATCTGGATGGGAAAAGATTATAGTGGAATCGATATTCTGGAAAAATCCACTTGGAAGATTAAGTCTGTGGTAGCGGACAAGGGTACGGACAGAGGATTGTCGCACAATACTGTTTATACCCTTTATACCGACAGGGATGGAATCGTATGGGTTGGTACCTATAAGAAAGGTATTTCTTATTACGGTGAAAGTATTTTTAAGTTTGATATTGATTATGTAGGCGATGTGACAAGCATAGAGTCTGAGGGAGAAGACAGGGCATGGCTGGGGACAAACGATAACGGCGTGTTGCTTTGGAATTTTTCTCTCCGTCAGGTGGAGAAGCATTTTGAACTGGGTGAAGCTCCTGTTGTTACGTTGATGAAGGCTCGCGACGGAAAACTTTGGGTGGGAACTTTCAACGGTGGCTTGTATTGCATCGAAGGAAGAAACCGGGTACGCTCTTTCAAGGCGGGTGATGAAAGTCATTTAATCAGTAATAAAATATGGGCATTGCAGGAAGACCGCAAGGGAAATATATGGATTGGTTTACTGGATGCTGGTATACAGTGTTTGCATCCGTCGGATAATACATTCGAAACCATCGACTTGAAGAAGGCTGGACTGGATGACTATCATGTAGCTTCCTTGTGTCTGACCGATGAAAATGATCTGGTTATAGGTACAGCCAGTCAGGGAGTTGCTATTTTTGATTTGGAAAGTCGTAAGATAAAGACGATCTTGCGTGAGAAAGACAGTGCAGGCCTTGCACATAATGAAATCAATCAGGTTTTTAAGGATAGTCGGGGACTGATTTGGATTGCGACGCGTGGCGGACTGGATGTCTACGATGTGAAGACGAGAAAACTGAAGGGACTTTCCGATATTATGCCGGATAACGGAGGTATTATTGCCGGTATAGTGGAAGATGCCAATGGAGATATGTGGATTACTTCTGCGCGTCAGCTTATTCACTTGAATGTAGCAAAAAAGGAAAATGGAGATTATCGGTTTGTTCCTCATGTATATAATGACAAGGATGGCTTACAGAATTGTGATTTTAATCTCCGTTCTATTCGGTTGTTGAATAATAATGCCATTCTGGTCGGCGGATTGTATGGCGTTAATGTCTTCAGTCCGGAAAATGTACATTACAATAAAATGCTTCCGAAAGTAATGTTTACAGGCTTGTCTTTATTTAATAAGGAAGTACAGGTAGGCGAGAAGATAGACGGACGTGTGGTGCTTCCTGAATCTCTTAACCGGATAGGTAAATTGAAGTTGGAATATAAACAAAATATCTTTACCATATCTTTGGCTTCCGATAACATGTTTTTGCCCGAAAAGACTCGTTATAAGTATCAGCTTAAGGGCTTTAGCAAAGAATGGTTGTCGTTGCCGGAGGGAATACATAGCGTTACTTTTACAAACCTGGCTCCCGGAAATTATGTCTTGAGCGTGAAGGCTGTCAATAGCGACGGCTATGTAGGCAAGGAGGTCTCTCAGTTTGAAATAGAAGTTCTCCCTCCGTTCTGGATGTCGTGGTGGGCTTATGTGTTGTATGTACTGGCGGGTATCGGCGTATTGCTGCTGGCTCGCCATCAGATTCTGAAGCGTGAAAGGGAACGTTTCCGGTTGCATCAGATTGAACTGGAGGTGGCGAAGAACGAAGAGGTGAACAATATGAAGTTCCGTTTCTTTACTAATATCAGTCACGAGTTGCGTACTCCGCTGACGTTGATTATTGCGCCGCTGGAACAGATGCTGAAAGAGGCTGATAATGACGAGAGCCGGAAGATGCGTCTTCAGTTGATGTATCGGAATGCACACCGGTTGCTGATGCTGGTCAACCAGTTACTCGATTTCCGTAAGGGGGAGATGAGTTCACATCATCTGTCACTTTCGGAAGGGGATATTATTCCCTATATTCAGGGTGTCTGCGATTCATTCCTGCTGATGGCGGACAAAAAACAGATACATTTCTCGTTCTTTTCGAGTGTAGATCATTTTACGATGGCTTTTGATGCCGACAAGATTGGGAAAATTGTGATGAATCTGCTTGCCAATGCGTTTAAGTTTACTCCGGAGGGCGGAAGGGTGACTGTCATGCTGGAACATCTTCAGGAGGAAAACGAACTGATTGAAATAAAGGTGGCCGATACGGGTATCGGAATCAGTGATGCGGATAAGGAACATATATTCGATCGTTTTTATCAGACGGAAAATAAAGAAGGAGGAGATAGTACAGGAGGTACGGGTATCGGACTGAGTCTGGTGCACGACTTTGTTGCCTTGCATGGGGGTAGTGTCACCGTTTTCGATAATATTGGTAAGGGATCTGTCTTTGTTGTACATATACCTGTCAAGCATGTCGACATACAATATCACCCTATTAATACGATGCCGGTACCCGGCTTGTTGTCGGAATCATCCGGACAGTCGGTGAATGAAGTAGATAGAAGTCAGTTCCCTCTCTTGCTGGTTGTAGACGATAATGCCGATTTCCGTACGTTTATGGAATCGAGTCTGGGGTTGCAGTATCGGGTAAAACTTGCTTCAAATGGAAAAGAAGCCTGGGATTTCTTGCAGAATTGCGAAGAAATGCCCGATCTGGTGGTCAGTGATATCATGATGCCGGAGATGGATGGAAATGAATTGTGTAAACTGATAAAGCAAGATAAGCGTACAGCTCATATTCCGGTGATATTGCTTTCTGCAAAACAGACTACGGAATCGAAAGTAGAAGGATTGAGTATCGGTGCGGATGACTACGTGACGAAACCATTTAATATGACAATTTTGGTTTTGCGTATCCGGAAGCTGATTGAATTGAGCCGTTACAATACTTCGAAAGGGACAATCGACCCTGCTCCCAGTGACATCGTCATTACTTCTTTGGATGAAAAACTGATAGAAAAGGCAGTGAAATATGTAGAGGATAATATTTCTCGTAGTGACCTGTCGGTAGAGGAACTAAGTCGGGAATTGGGTATGAGTCGTGTGCACTTATATAAGAAGATGTTACAGATAACGGGAAAGACTCCGATAGAATTTATACGTGTCATCCGCTTGAAGCGGGCGGCACAATTGTTGCGTGACAGCCAGCTCCATGTTTCTGAAATAGCATTTCAGGTGGGCTTTAATAATCCGAAGTATTTCAGCCGTTATTTTAAGGAAGAATTTGGGGTTTTGCCTTCTGCCTATCAGGAAAAGGAAATGAAATAACAAATAATACCCTAAATAGAAACATTTGATTAACCTTGATAATAAAAACTCTCCCTTTTGAAAAACATTATAAATAGTTGTTCTTTAGGGGAATGCTTAAATTTGCAATACATGATAAAAAAGAAGTATTGATATTTAACTTTAAACATAGGTTATGAATATGAAAAACATTTCTTACTGTTTGTTGGCAGGTCTTATCTTCGGTTCCTGCTCCGGAAAAGTTATGAACAAACAGATAATGGTGTAATTGTGAAAGTACAGCAGCAGGGAGAGCAGAAAACTCGCCTTGTCCGTTTTCAGGTAATGGGAGATAAACTGATTCACGTGTCTGCTACTCCCGACAGCAAGTTTGCCGATTCAAAGAGTCTGATTGTTGTACCTCAGGAAAAGCAGACACCGTTTACCGTTTCTCAACAGGGAGATACTATCACTGTTTCTACAAAAGAAGTCAAGGCTTTTGTCCTGAGTTCTACCGGTGAGGTCTGGTTTACGGATGAAAACGGTAAGATGATTCTTCAGGAAAATAAAGGTGGAGGAAAAACATTTACTCCAATCGAGGTAGAAGGTACGAAAGGTTATTCCATCCGTCAGGTATTCGAATCTCCTGACGACGAGGCTTTCTATGGATTAGGTCAGCATCAGTCGGAAGAGTTCAATTATAAAGGAAAGAACGAAGAGCTTTTCCAGTATAATACAAAGGTTTCTGTTCCTTTTATCGTTTCGAATAAGAATTATGGTGTTCTGCTCGACAGTTATTCTCTGTGTCGTTTTGGTAATCCAAATGATTACTCTCAACTGGGAAAAGTCTTTAAGCTTTATGATAAGGATGGTAAGGAAGGAGCATTGACGGGTACATATGTGCCTGATGAAAAGTCGGGAGCGGAAACGCTGGTACGCCGGGAAGATTCGCTTTATTTCGAACATTTGAAGCGTGAAGACTTGTCGAAGGTGGTAAATCTGCCGGAAAATTTCCCGTTCATGGGAGCGAAAGTTACTTATGAGGGAATGATTGAGCCCTCGCAGACGGGTGAGTTTAAGTTCATCTTGTATTATGCGGGATATACTAAGGTATATATAAATAATGAGTTGGTCGTGCCAGAGCGTTGGCGTACGGCATGGAATCCAAACAGCTATAAGTTTGCGGTTAATCTGGAAGCTGGGAAAAAGGTGCCTATTAAAGTAGAATGGGAACCCGATGGAGCTGTTTCCTATTCAGGATTGCGCGTATTGAGTCCGGTAGACCCGAAAGAACAAGGCAAGCAGTCGTGGTGGAGCGAAATGACCAAACAGCTTGATTATTATTTTATAGCCGGCGATGATATGGATGATGTAATCAGTGGTTATCGTACGTTGACCGGAAAAGCACCTATCATGCCTAAGTGGGCTATGGGATTCTGGCAGAGTCGTGAAAAATATAACAATTCGGATGAAATGTTGGGTGCCCTGAAAGGTTTCCGCGACCGGAATATTCCTATTGATAATATCGTACTCGACTGGTTGCATTGGACGGAAAATGCGTGGGGAAGTCATGAATTCGACAAGAAACGTTTCCCAAATCCGAAGGCAATGGTCGACTCCATTCATGCAATGCATGGTCGGATGATGGTTTCTGTATGGCCGAAGTTCTATGTTACCACGGAGCATTATAAGGAATTTGATAAGAACGGATGGATTTATCAGCAGTCTGTCAAGGATAGCCTGAAGGACTGGGTAGGTCCGGGTTACCATTATGGTTTCTATGATGCTTACGATGCTGATGCACGCAAGCTGTTCTGGAAGCAGATGTATGATCATTATTATCCGCTGGGAATTGATGCTTGGTGGATGGATGCCAGCGAACCAAACATCCGAGATTGTACCGACATGCAGTATCGCAAGGACTTGTGTGGACCTACGGCTTTGGGACCTTCAACCGAATATTTCAATGCTTATGCACTGATGAATGCGGAAGCTATTTATGATGGTCAGCGTGGAGTGGATAACAATAAGCGTGTGTTCTTGTTGACTCGTTCCGGATTTGCCGGATTGCAGCGCTATTCTACAGCTACATGGAGCGGTGACATTGCTACCCGTTGGGAGGATATGAAAGCTCAGATTACGGCTGGTTTGAATTATGCGATAAGTGGTATTCCTTACTGGACCATGGATATTGGTGGGTTCTGTGTCGAGAATCGTTATGTAGCCGGACAACAGCAGTGGAATGCAACGAAAACGGAAAATGCGGATTATAAGGAATGGCGTGAACTGAATGCGCGCTGGTATCAGTTTGGTGCATTCTGTCCGTTGTACCGTGCGCACGGACAGTATCCGTTCCGTGAGATATGGGAAATTGCTCCCGAAGGTCATCCGGCTTACAACTCGGTTGTTTATTATTCCAAACTCCGTTATCGTCTGATGCCGTATATCTATTCTTTGGCAGGTATGACGTGGTTTAATGATTATACGATTATGCGTCCGCTGGTAATGGACTTTACGGATGATACAAACGTAAACAATATAGGCGACCAGTTTATGTTCGGTCCGTCGTTTATGGTTTCTCCGGTTTATCATTACGGCGACAGAAGTCGTGAGGTTTATTTCCCGAAATCAGCAGGATGGTACGATTTCTATACGGGTAAATTCCAGGCTGGTGGCGAAAAGAAAGCAGTAGATGCTCCTTACGAACGTATTCCGTTGTTCGTTCGCGCTGGCTCAATTGTTCCTTTCGGACCGGAGATTCAGTATACGGATGAAAAGAAAGCCGATTATATCAAGCTGTATGTTTATCAGGGTGCCGATGCGGCATTTACATTGTATGAAGATGAAGGTGTAAACTACAACTACGAACAAGGTAAGTATACCATGATTCCGATGACTTATGATGAGGCTAAGAAGCAGTTGGTTATCGGGGAACGGAAGGGAGAGTTCGACGGTATGCTGAAAGAACGTACATTCGAAATCATTCAGGTGAACGCTGACAGCCCGAAACCTTTTGATATGAATGCCAAAGGTATTGTCGTGAAATATAACGGAACATCACAAACTATTCAGTTGTAAAAGATGAATCGTAAGTTAACTCAAATTGTTATTATGGGGATATGCTGCATGCTTTTTCAGGGGGCATGCAGCTCTCTTTCTCCGGAGTGTAGGGAAAAGTTGAGCTTTAATGAAGGATGGCTTTTCTCTTTAACAGATGATTCACGGGCTGCACGACCGGAGTTTGTAGATTCTGCCTGGAGAAAGCTGAACTTGCCGCACGACTGGGCTATCGAAGGTGACTTCAGTCAGGATAATCCTTCGGGTACAGGTGGAGGAGCTTTACCGGGAGGTGTCGGATGGTATAGGAAAACTTTCGTAGCAGAGAACAAGGATAAAGGAAAACATTTCCGTATCGAGTTCGATGGAGTGTATATGAATTCGGAAGTTTTCATTAATGGTACTTGTTTGGGAAAACGCCCCTACGGATATATTTCGTTCAGTTATGATCTGACTCCCTATCTGAAATGGGGAGAAAAGAATGTAATAGCCGTACGTGTAGATAATGCGGAACAACCTAATTCTCGCTGGTACTCTGGCTGCGGCATCTATCGTAATGTGTGGTTGCTGAAGACAGGAGATGTACGTGTGGCAGAATGGGGCATATATGTTACGACAGAGAATGTCGACGGGCAGGGTGCTTCCTTGAATCTGGTTACGACGTTGGAAAATGCAGGTAAGGAGAATGCTGATGTAACTGTACGTTCTGTTTTGAAAGATGCTGAAGGAAAAGAAGTTGCTCAGGTAGAATCTCCGGCGAATGTTGTTGCTGAAGAATCGGCAGAGATTGCTCAAAAATTGAAAGTTACTTCTCCTCAGTTATGGGATGTGGAGCATCCTTATCTCTATTCTCTGGTGACTGAGGTGGTGAAAGGCGGACAGTGTGTGGATCGTTATGTAACGCCTGTGGGTATCCGTACGTTCTCTTTCGATGCTGCAAAAGGATTTGTCTTGAACGGCAAGCCGACAAAAATAAACGGTGTTTGCATGCATCACGACTTAGGATGCTTGGGAGCAGCCGTTAACGTACGTGCCATGGAACGGCAGTTGCAGATGTTGAAGGAGATGGGATGTAACGGCATTCGTTGTTCTCATAATCCTCCGGCTCCCGAGTGGCTCGACTTGTGCGACCGCATGGGCTTTATTGTGATGGATGAGGCTTTTGATATGTGGCGCAAAAAGAAGACGGCTTACGATTATTCGCTGTATTTCAATGAGTGGCATGAACGGGATTTGCACGATTTTATTCTTCGTGACCGTAATCATCCGTCTGTATTCATGTGGAGTATCGGCAATGAGGTCTTGGAACAATGGAGTGATGCACAGGCTGATACACTTTCGTTGGAAGAGGCGAATCTGATTTTGAACTTCGGACATTCGGCCGATATGCTGGCGAAAGAAGGAGAGGTGAGTGTAAATTCCTTGCTGACTAAAAAATTGGCTGATTTTGTAAAGGCGCTGGACCCTACTCGTCCGGTCACGGCTGGGTGCAACGAACCGAATCCGGCGAATCATTTATTCCGTTCCGGAGCTTTGGATATTATCGGTTATAACTATCACAATGTCAATATTCCTGACGTTCCCCGTAACTTTCCCGGCAAGCCGTTTATCATAACGGAAAGCAATTCGGCCTTGATGACGCGTGGATATTACCGGATGCCGAGTGACGAAATGTTTATCTGGCCGGAACGCTGGGACAAACCTTTCTACGATGCTACGTTTGCCTGCTCTTCGTACGACAACTGTCATACTCCGTGGGGAAACACACACGAAGAGAATTTGTTGCTGACAAAGAAGAATGATTTTATCAGCGGGCAGTATGTATGGACCGGATTCGATTATATCGGTGAGCCTACTCCTTATGGATGGCCTGCCCGAAGCTCTTATTTTGGAATTATTGACTTGGCAGGTTTCCCGAAGGATGTCTATTATTTATACCAGTCGGAATGGAGTAACAAGCAGGTCTTGCATCTTTTTCCGCATTGGAACTGGACGGTTGGTCAGGATGTAGATATGTGGTGCTATTACAATCAGGCAGACGAGGTAGAACTGTTTGTGAACGGGAAGTCACAAGGTGTAAAGACTAAAGATGAAAACCACCTGCATGTTGTCTGGCGTGTGAAGTATGAACCGGGTAGTGTGAAGGTTGTAGCACGGAAAGACGGAAAGATAGTAGGTGAAAAAGAGATTCGGACTGCCGGAGAACCGAAAAAGATTCGTCTGACCCCCGATCGGAATACGTTGAATGCGGATGGAAAGGACTTGAGTTTTGTAACGGTAGAAATAGTGGATGCGGAGGGTAATTTGTGTCCTCTTGCTGATAATCTGGTACATTTTGAAGTTGAAGGTAATCTCTTTATAGCAGGTGTTGACAATGGTAGTCAGACTTCGATGGAACGTTTCAAGGATAATAAACGCAAAGCTTTCAATGGTAAGTGTCTGGTTGTTCTGCAAAATGACGGAAAGACCGGAGCTGCTCGCTTGAAGGCTGTGGCCGAAGGGCTGGAAGATGCCGTTGTAGAGATTGTTTCAGAATGACACTGATTGGATTTTGTTTAAACTAAGATATAGATATTATGAAAAAGACCTTTTTGATTATAGGACTGCTAACGGCTGCATTGGCTCCTGTAAAAGCTCAGAATGCAGCAGAAATTCCAGTTTATCTGGACGACAAGCAACCGCTGGAACTGAGAGTTCAGGATGCCTTGAAGCGTATGACTCTGGAGGAAAAGCCCCGATTGAGTTATGCTCAAGGTAAGTTTAGTTCGCCGGGCTGTCCTCGTTTGGGAATTCCCGAACTATGGATGAGTGATGGTCCTCATGGAGTTCGTGCTGAAATCAACTGGAACGACTGGGGATATGCCGGATGGACAAGCGACAGTTGTACGGCTTTTCCTGCGTTGACTTGTCTGGCTGCGAGCTGGAATCCGTCTTTGGCAGCTCAGTATGGAAAGGCTATCGGCGAAGAAGCCCGTTACCGTAAGAAAGATGTGCTGTTGGGACTGGGTGTGAACATTTATCGTACACCTCTTAACGGTCGTAACTTTGAATACTTGGGAGAAGATCCTTATCTGGCTTCCGAGATGTGTGTACCTTATATTCAGGGAGTACAGAAAAACGGAGTTGCTGCCTGCGTGAAACATTATGCCTTGAATAATCAGGAACTCTGGCGCGGACATATTGATGTGCAGGTTAGCGACCGTGCGCTGTACGAGATTTATCTGCCGGCATTTAAGGCGGCTGTGCAGCGTGGCGGCGTCTGGAGTATCATGGGAGCATATAATAAGGTACGTGGCATGCATGCCGCTCATCATAAGCTCCTGAACAATGAGATTCTGAAAGGTGAATGGGGTTTCGACGGGTGCGTGATAACCGACTGGGGAGCTGCGCATGATACGTACGAAGCCGCTATGTATGGACTGGATATCGAAATGGGTTCGTATACCAACGGTCTGACTTCGGAGTCTGAATTTGGTTACGATGACTATTATCTGGGAAAGAATTACCTGAAGATGATAAAGGAAGGAAAAATTCCAATGGACGTGGTAAACGATAAGGCAGCCCGCGTATTGCGATTGATTTTCCGTACTTCGATGAACCGCCAGAAACCTTTTGGCTCCATGACCAATGAAGCTCACGAGCAGGCTGCTTATCGGGTGGCAACGGAAGGTATTGTGCTTTTGAAAAACGAGGCGCAGAAAAAGAAAATGCCTTTATTGCCTCTTTCTCCCGATAGTTATAAAAAAGTACTGGTAGTGGGAGATAATGCAACACGCAACCTGATGCAGGGGGGAGGCTCATCCGAACTGAAGGTAAAGAAGGTGATCTCTCCGCTGGATGGACTGAAGAAATATTTTGGCGACCGCATTGTGTATGCACAAGGGTATGCTGCCGGTCGTCCGATGTACGGACGCGAGGAAAAGATTCCTCAGGCTACGATGGACTCTTTGCGGAATGATGCTGTAGCAAAAGCTGCACAGGCGGATTTGGTTATCTTTATCGGCGGACTGAATAAAAATCATTTTCAGGATTGTGAAGGAGGTGACCGTCTGACTTTCGGACTGCCTTTCGGTCAGAACGAACTGATTGAGGAATTGCTGAAAGCCAATAAAAATCTGGTAGCCGTCATCGTAAGTGGTAATGCTGTCGAAATGCCGTGGGTAAAAGAAGTACCTTCCATTGTGCAGTCGTGGTATCTGGGTTCGATAGGTGGCGATGCACTGGCCGATGTATTGACCGGAAAGGTAAACCCCAGCGGAAAGCTTCCTTTCTCATATCCGGCAAAACTGAAAGATTGTCCGGCACATTTCTATGGCGAAATGAGCTATCCGGGCGACAGCATCAAGCAGGAATACAAAGAAGATATTCTGGTTGGTTATCGTTGGTATGATACCAAGAAGATTAAACCGCTCTTCCCCTTTGGCTATGGACTGAGTTACACTACTTACAAGTACAGCAAACCTGTCCTGTCGGCTAAGCAGATGAAGGCTGGAGAAACCCTGTCGGTATCGGTGAAAGTCAAGAATACCGGAGCTGTTGCTGGAAAGGAAACCGTTCAATTGTATATTGGTGATGAAAAATGTTCTTTGCTTCGTCCGCTGAAAGAACTGAAGGGATTCCAGAAGGTGGAACTTCAGCCGGGTGAGGAAAAAGAAATTACTTTCACCATCAAGCCGGAAGACTTGCAATTCTTCGACGACAGCAAACATCAATGGGTGGTTGAGCCGGGTAAATTCAAGGCTTATGTATCATCGTCTTCTGCCGATGTACGCAATACTGTAGAGTTCGAATATTTATAATTTGTTATGCGTTATACTGTTTAAGAGTGTTTTCTTCACTCTTGTAATTATTGTATCTGCCGGATGTTTCATGCTTTTTGCCAGAAATGTCCGGCAGTATTTTTTTTCTGATGCCAAAAAAGTCCCGGCAAGCATGCTGAAGGTTTGGGTGTTACAAAATAATAGAATATGGATTACATGCTGCCGGGACATTATTGTCTGGTAAATCAGACTATATGAAACAATAAGCTTGCTATTTTAATTGATAGCTGTTTCTTACCGATGTGATAGCCGGATTTTGTGGAGCCGTCGGCTTACGTGTACAATAATCAAATTCGGCCGATTTCTCTCCACTGAATGATTTCCATTTCAGGGTTAGTTTGACTGTCTTTCCTTCCGTATCGGGCAGGCCATCCAGTTTGAAAGCAACCAGTGCATCACCATATTCTCCCGACGTATCACCATATGCATTGTGTCTGAATTCAACTTCGTATGGCTTTTCAGGATTGATTCCGGCAAGCAGATTGACGTAATGTGCTTGCGAACTGTTGCCCCATATTGTACGGAAGCGTAGTGTCAGGTATCCGTCTTCGGCAATGGTTACCCAGTCTTTTACGATTTCTACCGGGTCTGTACCGTATGTCTGGTCATTTCCTTCACCCAGATTCGGAGCAATCGGTTTGGTAAGTATGCTGTCTATCCAGTTTATTCGTACGGCTTTGGTATATGCCCCACTTGCTTCGTTTACTTCTTCTATATTGGCTATCGCACGTACTTCCTTTTCTCCGAAGGGAGATGTGGTATAGTTTACTGGCAGTAGGGTTGTACTGTCATCCAGTTGCAGGAAGAACGTATTGTCTGTGTCGGTCTTTGCGGTAACTAACGCATTCGGAGTATTGAGGTAATAATAGTTGTTATCATCATCGTCCAGGCAGGATTGTAGTCCAGCCATGCTGGCGATTGCCGCAGCTATAACAACTCCTTTGCGGAAAGAAAAAAGTGTTTTCATGATTGTTCTGTTTAAATTAATTGTTGAAGTTTCCTTTTTTACTCTTTAAATGTGTGATAGATATGAATCCTGCATTGTCAATAGTTAATTTATTCAAATCTCTGTTTGCTCTTTATTTTCCGAATTTCCTTTTTTCTTGCAGATTTCATTGATTCTTGATAACTTGCATTTTATCATTTTTATAAAATCCAATGTTATGAAGAATCTTACTTTATTAAATGTGCTTGTGTTGGGTAGTGCAGTCTTGTGTCCGGCTTGCAGCGATGGAAATATAATAGAAGGTGCATGGGTAGAACCCGTACCAGGCATGAAAGGGATGCAGCAAGGCTTTATGCTTGAACCTGACGGCAAGGCGACTTCCATCAATATGGCTACACTTCAGTATGAATCGTGGAAAAAGGAAAACGGAATGCTGATTCTTTCCGGAAAAAGTATCGGTAACGGGCAGACGATAGCTTTTGACGATACGTTGTTGATTAAGGATTTGTCGGAGCAGACTTTGCTTCTCGAAAAGAATGGAGTTGCCTATGCTTATACAAGAGTTACGGAAGGAAAGGCTGGAAAAATACAGAGAAAAGAATTAGACGAGCAGCCGAAATTGGTAGAAGGACGGCTTATCATCGGACACGAAGTTTATTCTTTTGTTGCCGATGGCGATACGGCTGATTATTGGGTGATAGACAAGACCGGAGAACTTTACAAGCAATACGATGAGCTGACTAAAGGACAGAAGAATGGTACGCCGGTACATGCAGTACTGGAAGTGTTGGATATGGGAAAAACCGATGAAGGATTTGCTGCCGAATACGACGGAGTATATCATGTAATGAAGATAGACACATTGTCGGCCGAGTAGTTTTTGCTGTTGGAGCTCTGATGAAAAATCCGGCTCGTTGCTGATTCTTGAGCATGAGCCGGATTTTGGAAAAATGATTTTCTGAGAATGTATAATGTGAAAAATAACTTTATTTCAAGTTCACCATATTGGCCGATGTTGCATAAAGACCTATCATGTTTCCGGTGAATCCACCCGCAACATTCGTCGACAGGATATCTCCCGATACAGTCCCTCCCAGATTGTGGAATGACGTACCGTCAGTAGAATAACTGAAAGTATATTTGTCACCCTGTGCTTTTATTTGCAGTCGCAGGGGACGGCTGATGTCGATGACAGTACTTCCCAGTATGGTAGATTTGCCGTTGTCTGTACGTTGTAGCAACAGGAGATAGTCTTTTCCGCTGCGGGTAACTCCGAAAATGTAATTAAACGATTCATTCTGATAACATATCATCCCAGCCAGGTCTTTTTCTGATGCAGGGGTGTATGTCAGCTCTACCGATGCTGTAAAGTTATTATGCTGTTGCCGGAAGAATAGGGTAGAAGTTGGTTTGGCCTCTGTGATATCGGTTGCATACGGAGTGATTTGCAACCCTTTATCTCCGGTTGTGATAAATTTCTCTCGCATGTCGCGGATTCCTACCCAGCGACTGTCCAAATGTGTGGAAGTCAGATCGTCAGAAAACGTAAAGTTTGCATTTGGTACGTAACCCTTTTCGCCGGTATGATTCTGTACACCTTCCGGCATTTTCAGTTTAGGAAGTAATGGATCCATACCACCTTTAAATACAGGAAATTTGCCCGACCAGTCTACTGGCAGGATAAAAGTTTCTCTTCCCGTATTTACTCGGTTGCATTCATTGGGGCGTACAGCAAGGAATACCCCGTACCAGTCTCCCGAAGGTGTTTCTACTACATCGGCATGTCCGGCCCATTCCACTTTGTTCGGGCGGTTGGCTGGGAGATGTCTTTGAGAGAGTATGGGATTCACTTCAGCCGGCACATAGGGACCTGTTGCATTGTCGCTTATGAATACGACCTCCGAGTGGTTGTCGCCCGTACCTCCCTCGGCGCACATCAGATAATATTTCCCTCCTTTTTTATATAGATGTGGAGCTTCTATCCATATCGGTTTTTTATTTATGTCTGTTCCTCCGTTTACTATCACTCGGTCTGTACCTGCCATCACTTGATCCTTTTGTATGTCGTATTCCCAAATTTTGATAACTCGATGCCCTTCGTACAGAGCATGTTCGGGAGCATCGTTGTGAACGACATACGCTTTTCCGTTGTCGTCGAAGAAAATAGATGGATCAATCCCGTCGAAATTCAGCTTGACCGGGTCGCTCCATCCTTTTTCCGGACTGGATGTCTTAACGATGATATTACCCATTCCTCCTCCTATATGGGTCGTTATCATATAAAAGGTATCATTGTATGGATTATATCGGATAGTGGGTGCGTATATGCCTTCGCTTATCTTGCAGTTTTGCAGTTTCAGTTGGGTAGGACGTTCCAGGGCATGTCCTGTCGGTTCCCAGTTTACCAGATCGGTGGAGTGAAAAACCGGAACACCCGGAAAGACGGCAAACGAAGAACATGCCATGTAGTAGTCATTTCCTTTACGGCAAATGCTGGGATCCGGGTAGCATCCTTGCAGGATAGGTGTATAAAATTCGTCTGCGGCAAGAGGATACTTTTGGTAGATTTCATCTTGTCCGGTATAGACAAAATGACTGAATAAAGGTTTTTCGGGAGCAGATGCCGGTAACTTGCCGGCATAAGCGGAACTTGCCAGCCCTAAGGCGGCAATAGTTAATAGACGAACGTGTGCTTTCATGTTTTTAATGTCGATTTTAATCATTAATGTTATGTCAAAATTAATAAATTAAAATTTGACAGATTGACAGCTATGTTGCAAAAGTTATTCCATTGCTAACATTTTTAGTCTGTCTGATAGCTTGAAAAGCTGGTAATGTACGGTTTATGCAAGAAAATGTAACGTGAGGAATATTGCAGCTTTTTTATTGTCGGCCAGCGAATTTTATAGATATTTATACATGCAGATTATTTTGTTTTCGGGAAATGTCCTATTTTTGGGGTACCGTTTTCTGGTATTTATGAATTGTAAAATTCAACAAGCGAGTTATATGAAACAAATTAAGTGTATTGGTATCCTGACATCAGGAGGTGATGCATCAGGAATGAATGCAGCAATTCGTGCTGTGACGCGTAGTGCTATTTGCAACGGTTATACGGTAAAAGGTATCTACCGAGGGTATGAAGGTTTGATTCGGAATGAGATTAAGGATCTCACGACACAGGATGTCAGCAGTATTATTCAGCGTGGAGGTACAATCCTGAAGACTGCACGTTCGAAGGATTTTATGACTCCCGAAGGACGTAAGGTGGCATACGATAATATGGTAGCCGCAGGTATTGATGCTTTGGTTATTATTGGTGGAAATGGTTCACTGACCGGAGCACGTATATTTGCCAATGAATATGATGTACCGTGTATCGGTTTGCCGGGAACCATCGACAATGATTTATATGGAACCGATTCTACTATCGGATATGATACAGCACTAAATACAATTGTAGAGTGTGTGGATAAGATTCGTGATACGGCTACTTCGCACGACCGTATTTTCTTTGTGGAAGTTATGGGACGTGATGCCGGTTTCCTGGCACAGAACAGTGCGATAGCTTCGGGTGCGGAAGCTGCCATTATCCCTGAAGATCAGACAGACGTTGACCAGCTTGAGAAGTTTATCGGACGTGGTTTCCGTAAGTCGAAGAACAGTAGTATCGTAATTGTATCGGAAGCTCCGAAAAATGGCGGTGCTATGTATTATGCCGAACGTGTGAAAAATGAATATCCGCAGTACGATGTGCGTGTAACCATCTTAGGACATTTGCAGCGAGGTGGTTCTCCAAGTGCTTACGACCGTATTCTGGCAAGCCGTCTGGGCGTGGGAGCTATCGAAGCATTGAAGGAAGACCAGCGTAACGTAATGATTGGTATCCGCAATGACAAGATTGTATATGTTCCGTTCACGGAAGCTATCAAGAAAGACAAGCCGCTGGATAAGTCGTTGATAAAAGTGCTCGATGAGCTTTCTATCTGATAAAGTTTTTTAATGCGCCACAGGTTATGCAGGTTCCGCTTGAGTGGAAACGTACAAGACCTGTGGCGCTTTTTTTATGCAGTCAGAAATTTCAGGATGTCTTCCGTACGATCGGCAATGAAATCGGGATGATAAGCTTCCAGCTCCGTGCGCGGACGGAACCCCCAGCTTACACCTATAGTTGTTACCCCGGCATTTATTCCGGTCTGCATGTCGACACTCGAATCTCCCAGATAGACTACTGCTTCTTTGTTAACTCCTGTTTTTTCAATAATCTCGAAAACAACGCTCGGATCGGGCTTGGCAGGTACTCCTTCTCGCTGCCCGAATATCTGTACAAACTTTATTTCCGGAAAGTATTGCTTGATCAGTTTATAAGTAGCCTCCTGATACTTGTTGGAAGCAACGGCCAGCATCATGCCTCTTTGCTGTAGTGTATCCAGTACATTGACAATACCCGGATAGGGACGGCTGAGGTCGGCATTGTGTACATTATAATAAGGAACAAACAGCGAACGTATTTTCTGAATATTGGCTTCATTGCGTTCACTTTCCGGCAGGGCGCGCTCAAAGAGCTTGTTGATGCCGTTTCCTACAAAGTAGCGGTATGCATCTGTATCATGCGTAGGGTATCCACATTCGCGCAATGCATAGTTGGTAGCTCCTGCAAGGTCGGCTATCGTATTGAGCAACGTTCCGTCGAGGTCGAAAATTGCTAGTTTTTTCATCTTTTCATTTCTTGTTTTTGGTCGTGCAAAGATATAATAAATGAATGAATAATATCCTTTCGAAGCGAAAAAGCGCTTGTTTGTCGGTTGTTGGCGACTGCCCGTTTCATTTCTGGGCAGAGATGAATGAAAACGTCGGCGGAAACTGGAAAAAACGTCGGCACGTTTTTTTTAAATTTGTACAAAAGATTTTAGAATTTGTACAAATTTTCCAGAAGACTTGCAGAGCTTCTGACCGGAAGTAGAAGAAACTTTTTCGGTATGAGGGCATTTTATTTGTATGACTTGGAGAAAAATATTAATTTAGAGGCTGTACATACTGTCTGAACGAAATGGACCGACAGGTCTGATGGATATACAGTATGTGCCAGTCTTGGGTTAATCCTGATAAACAGTTGCTATGAAGAACAAAATACGATTTGCTCTTGGGTGGACCTGTCTGGTTGTGTTGGTATTATTGTCGGTCTGTACAGTCTGTGCTCAGTCGGATGATTTTACTACATGGACCGGAGTGAAGGTTCATCACCGGCTGACAACCCGCTGGAATGTGTCTGCCATGGCAGAGTTCCGTTCGAAAAATCATTTGAAGGAGGCCGACCGTGTCAGCTTTAACTTGGGGGCTTCCTATGATATCTGTTCCTTTCTGAAATTTTCGGGAGCATACGAGCTTCACTATCGGAACAGGGGAGATGAAGGCTGGAAATTTCGGCATCGTTATTTGCTGGGACCGCAGGCAAGCGTAAAATGCCGGAACTTTAAGTTTTCCCTGCGTGAATATTTTCAACAGACAATTTCTGAAGGAGAAATGGAAAGCCGGCTTCGTTCGCGTATCAAGGCTGATTATGCTCCCGGTGTCTGGAGGGTACAGCCTTATTTCTCGGTGGAGCTTTATCAGCCGATAGGAGGAGAGGCTTTTTTCAGTGTGGCACGGATGCGTTACCGTCCGGGGATAAACATCCGAATTTCGAAGAGGTGTTCGTGTGATGTCTTTTACTGTCGCCAGTATGAGCCGGAACGCTCTGTCAATATTGCGGGACTGGAATTTTCGGTCGGCTTTTGATTGCCTTGCTGGGATAAAACATGTTTCGGTGAAGTGAAGTCACGATAAGATAAAAAGAATGCGGATGTCTTTTTATGAAAGAACTTTCGTACTTTTGCAATGGTAATACTTAAATTTTTTTGATAAGATGAATTTTCTGGAATTGGTAAAAGCTCGTCATTCGGTAAGAAGTTATGTAGAACGCCCGATTGAACAAAGTAAATTGGATTATATATTGGAATGTGTGCGTCTGGCACCGTCGGCTGTAAACTTTCAGCCATGGAAATTTTCGGTTGTAACCGAGAAAAATCTGCTGGATGCCCTGAAATCGACCTATCCTCGTGAGTGGATAAAGACAGCTCCTTGTATCATTGTAGCCTGTGGCGACCACGATGTGGCATGGCACCGCAAGCTGGACAACAAAGACCATACTGACGTAGACATTGCCATTGCCGTGGAACATTTGTGTCTGGCAGCAACCGAGCAGGGACTTGGTACGTGCTGGGTATGCAATTTCGATGTTCCTCGTTGCAAGGAAATACTGGGATTGCCCGGAAATATGGAGCCGATAGCCCTTATTCCGATAGGGTATGCTGCCACTCAAGACGTTCCGGAAAAGACTCGTAAGCCCGTACAGGATATTTTATTCTGATAAATTTACATTATTTAATAGGGGATATTTACGAATTGTAATCTGAATCAGTAATTTTGGGACACTCTTTAGAATTTCATATTCTGGAGAGTGTCTTTTTATTTTTATATTATTGATAACTTACTTATAATTATTATGGAGAACATCGGAATAGGATTATTGTTAATGGTAGTCGGAATGTGTACCGTTTTCTTGATTCTTCTGATTGTTATCTGGTTAAGTCAGTTCCTCATTTCAGTAGTGAATAAAATAGCTCCCGAAGAAGCACCCAAGAAAAAGCCTGCTACAAGTGGACCTTCAACGGATGCCGGAGCAATGGATGCTATCAAAGCTGCGGTGGAAATCTTGACTGCCGGTAAAGGTCAGGTGATAAAGATTGAAAAATTGAAATGATTCTGTTAAGAAAAACACATTACTTGCACAATGGAAAAAGAAGTAAAATTTAGTCTGGTCTTTCGTGATATGTGGCAGAGCGCAGGAAAATATGTGCCTCGCGTAGACCAGTTGGTTAAGGTTGCCCCAGCCATTATCGAAATGGGGTGTTTCGCTCGTGTTGAAACAAACGGGGGCGGTTTTGAACAAGTTAACTTGCTTTTTGGAGAAAACCCGAATAGAGCCGTACGTGAGTGGACAAAGCCGTTCCACGAAGCGGGAATTCAAACGCATATGTTGGACCGTGCCTTGAATGGTTTGCGAATGAGTCCGGTTCCTGCCGACGTACGTAAATTGTTTTACAAGGTAAAGAAAGCACAAGGTACAGATATTACTCGTACATTTTGCGGACTGAATGACGTTCGTAATATAATCCCTTCAATCGGTTATGCTCACGATGCTGGAATGATTTCTCAGTGTTGCTTGTGTATCACATATTCACCGGTACATACGGTAGAATATTATCTGGATATGGCAAAGAAGTTGATTGAAGCCGGATGTGACGAAATCTGTATTAAGGATATGGCAGGTATCGGACGTCCGGTTTTCTTAGGTAAAATCGTTGCCGGTATCAAGCAGATAAAGAAAGATATTACTATTCAGTATCACTCTCATGCCGGACCAGGCTTTAACATGGCTTCTATTCTCGAAGTATGTAAGGCAGGCTGCGACTATGTGGATGTTGGTATGGAGCCTTTGTCATGGGGTACCGGACATGCCGATGTTATCAGTGTGCAGGCAATGCTGAAGGATGCTGGTTTCAAGGTTCCTGAAATCAATATGCATGCTTATATGAAGGTTCGTTCGCTTATTCAGGAATTTATGGATGATTTTCTGGGTTTGTATATCAGTCCGCGTAACCGTCTGATGAACTCCTTGCTGATTGGTCCGGGACTGCCGGGTGGTATGATGGGTAGCTTGATGGCCGATCTGGAAACAAACTTGGAGTCTATCAATAAATACAAGGCTAAACGTAACTTGCCGTTCATGACACAGGATGAATTGCTCATCAAGTTGTTCAACGAAGTTTCTTACGTATGGCCGCGTGTCGGCTATCCGTGTCTGGTAACTCCGTTCAGTCAGTATGTGAAGAACCTGGCCATGATGAATGTTATCCAGATGGAGAAAGGTAAGGAACGCTGGGGTATGATTGCCGATGATATCTGGGATATGATCTTGGGTAAGGCAGGACAATTGCCCGGCAAGCTGGCTCCTGAAATTGTTGAGAAGGCAGAACGTGAGGGACGTAAGTTCTTTACCGGCAATCCGCAGGATAATTATCCGGATCAGTTGGAGAAATATCGCCAGATGATGTGGGAGAAGAAATGGGAAACCGGACAGGACGACGAAGAGTTGTTCGAATATGCTATGCATCCGGCTCAGTATGAGGCTTACAAGAGTGGTAAGGCGAAGGCTGATTTCCTGGAAGATGTAAAGAAACGCCGTGAAGCAAAAGAGGAAGTACATATGGCAAACGACCAGACCAAGATATTGACTGTCGATGTCAATGGTCAGCCGTATCGTGTGACAGTAGCCTTTGGCGATGTCAATCCGGCGACTTTACATGGCGCTCAGGCTGTTGCATCAGAAGGACAGGCTGCTCCTGCTCCGTCGGGCGAAGGCAAGGAAGTGCTTTCACCGCTTGAAGGTAAGTTCTTCCTGACGAAGAATGCGCAGGAAACTCCGCTGAAGGTGGGCGACAAGGTAAACCAGGGCGATGTGATATGCTATGTAGAGGCTATGAAGACTTACAATGCTATCCGTGCCGAATTCAGTGGTACCATAACAGCCATTTGTGTTAATTCAGGTGATTCCGTATCAGAAGATGATGTATTAATGAAGATATTATAATGGAAGATATATTTGCAAGATTATATGATATGACTGCGTTCAGCAATATTGTTGCTGATCCGCGGTTTCTCATCATGTATGCCATTGCCTTTATACTCCTCTATCTGGGTATCAAGAAACAGTATGAACCGCTGTTGCTGGTGCCGATTGCTTTCGGGGTGTTGCTTGCCAATTTCCCGGGTGGCGATATGGGAGTAATTCAGGCCGATGAAAATGGCATGGTGATGGTGAATGGAGTGATGAAGAACATTTGGGAGATGCCGTTGCATGAAATCGCTCATGATTTGGGACTGATGAACTTCATCTATTATATGTTAATCAAGACGGGATTCCTTCCTCCTATCATTTTTATGGGAGTAGGTGCGCTGACCGACTTTGGTCCGATGTTGCGTAATCTTCGTCTTTCTATTTTTGGAGCAGCAGCACAGTTGGGTATCTTTGCAGTATTGCTGGTAGCTATTCTGATGGGCTTCACTCCGAAAGAAGCTGCTTCACTGGGTATCATCGGTGGTGCCGACGGTCCGACTGCTATCTTTACGACAATCAAGCTGGCTCCTCATTTGCTGGGTCCTATCGCTATTGCTGCTTATTCGTACATGGCGCTGGTTCCGGTTATCATTCCGCTGGTAGTTCGTATCTGGTGTACCAAGAAAGAACTTTCCATCAATATGAAGGAGCAGGAGAAGAAATATCCTTCGAAAACAGAGATTAAGAACTTGCGTGTACTGAAGATATTGTTCCCTATTGTGGTTACTACTATTGTAGCTTTGTTTGTGCCAAGTGCTGTACCTTTGATTGGTATGTTGATGTTTGGTAACTTGGTAAAGGAAATAGGTACAAATACTTCACGTTTGTTCGATGCTGCTTCCAACAGCATCATGAATGCAGCAACAATCTTCCTGGGTATTTCGGTTGGAGCTACCATGACTACAGATGCTTTCCTGAACTGGACTACCATCGGTATCGTAGTAGGTGGTTTCCTTGCCTTTGCATTGTCTATATCAGGCGGTATTTTGTTTGTGAAGGTTGTTAACCTCTTTACCAAGAAGAAGATTAATCCGCTGATTGGAGCTACTGGATTGAGTGCTGTTCCGATGGCAAGTCGTGTGGCAAATGAAATCGCACTGAAATACGATCCGAAGAATCATGTGCTTCAGTATTGTATGGCAAGTAATATTTCGGGTGTTATCGGTTCGGCTGTTGCAGCCGGTGTGCTGATTTCATTCTTAGGATAAGATACTGACTCTCTTTTGATATTTTAGTATAAGGCTCTCTTTATGTTTCTTGTTGGCATCTCTTGTGGTTGCTGATCGACTGGAACATAAAGGGAGTCTTTATTTATTGTGGGGATTGATATTCATAAAATGGTGTGATACTGATAAGATTCTTTGCTTGTTGGAATATTAGAATCGATATCTGATATGTGTATGAAATGTCCTTCAGAAGAGGAAGCAAAAGATAGTTTTGAGTGTTGTTGTGCATATAATTTAAACATGCTATTTATTCCTTTCCGTCGAAACTTGAATGATTTTCGGAGGAGCGGAAGAGGTTTATTAATTCAAGCAGGGATTTAAATAGAGAATTGGAAAGAGATATTAATGAGGATGAAAATAAAAAAGGGTAACTCTTCTCGCGAAGAATTACCCTGGGGTTATAGAAAAATTTAAGGGGGCTTTTATTATTTATCGCCACGGATAGCAGCAATACCCGGAAGAACTTTTCCTTCGATAGCTTCCAGCAAAGCACCACCACCAGTAGAGATGTAAGAAACCTGATCAGCCATACCAAATTTATTGATACAAGCTACAGAGTCACCACCACCGATCAGTGAGAATGCACCTTCTTTAGTTGCTTCAGCGATTGCTTCAGCAATTGCCTTAGAACCACCAGCGAAGTTGTCGAATTCGAATACACCGGCAGGACCGTTCCACAAAATAGTCTTAGCACCTTTGATTGCAGCTTTGAACTCTTCGCAAGTCTTAGGACCTGCATCCAATCCCATCCATCCGTCAGGAATGTTCTTGTCGTCGCAAACCTGAGTATTGGCATCGTTTGCAAATTTATCAGCAGCGATACAGTCGCAACCCAGAACCAAGTTTACGCCTTTAGCTTTAGCTTTAGCGATGATATCCAAAGCCAAATCCAATTTATCGTCTTCTACCAGTGAGTTACCAATCTTACCACCCTGAGCTTTAGCGAATGTAAATGCCATACCACCACAAAGAATCAGGTTATCTACTTTGTCCATCAAGTTTTCGATGATACCGATCTTAGTAGAAACTTTAGAACCACCCATGATAGCAGTGAACGGACGTTTGATATCTTTCAATACGTTATCAACAGCTTTTACTTCTTTTTCCATCAGGTAACCCAACATCTTGTGGTCTGCATCGAAGTAATCAGCGATAACAGCTGTAGAAGCATGTTTACGGTGAGCTGTACCGAAAGCATCCATTACATAGCAGTCTGCGTAAGAAGCCAAAGTTTTAGCGAATTCTTTCTGGCGAGCTTTCATTTCTTTCTTTGCATCTTCGTATGCAGGATCTTCTTTTTCGATACCTACAGGTTTGCCTTCTTCTTCAGGATAGAAACGCAGGTTTTCGAGCAACAATACTTCACCCGGTTTCAAAGCAGCAGCTGCATCCTGAGCTTTAGCGCAGTCTGGAGCAAATTTTACAGGAGTACCCAGAGCAGCAGCAACAGCGTCTACAATCTGGCTCAAAGAATATTTAGCGTTTACTTTACCTTTTGGCTTACCCATGTGTGACATAATAATCAGAGCGCCACCGTCTGCCAAGATTTTTTTCAGAGTAGGCAGAGCACCACGGATACGAGTATCGTCTGTAATTTTACCTTCTTCATTCAAAGGTACGTTGAAGTCAACGCGAACGATTGCCTTTTTTCCAGCAAAGTTGAATTTGTCAATAGTCATCATAATCTCAATATTTTTTGTTTAAAGTTGTTTATAATCTTGCTTTGAGTTGCAGCGCAAAGTTAAGAAAAAAATGTGACGAAGTTCAATCTCTTTCATCTAAATTCGTTCGGGTGTGTTATTTTCTATTAAAAAAGAGTGCACAGTGGCTGTTATAGCTGCTTGTATGACTGAGAATTAATCTATAAGTTTGTTCTTGTAGGCAAATACAACAATTTCGATAGCCGATTTGCAGTCGAGCTTGCTTTTTATCCGGTCTTTATATGTTTCTACCGTATTACGGTCAATATTCAGTTCGTTTGCTATTTCTTTGCTGGTATATCCGTTGGCAAGAAGTTGGATGACTTCCAGTTCTCAGTCACTTAATTCGTATGGTTTTCTTTTCTTTATGTTCTCTTCTCCGCCGAAAGCTTTCACAATATCATTATAAGCTATTGTATTGCCAAAATAGAAACCTTTTCCCTGAGCTACGGTCTGAATGGCACTAATCAAATCTTCCGGTTGAGTATCTTTAGCCAGATACCCGTTTAATTGCATTTTCAGTGATTGGATAATATAACGTATTTCTTTATAATGAGAAAGAATTATAATTGGCATTTCCGGATAGGTTACTTTGATCAATTGTGCAAGATCAAGCCCGTCTGTTTCTTCTTCCAGACTGATATCCAGTATGGCCAGGTCGTATTTCTCTTTGCGTAGCAATTGTTTTGCTTCGTCGGGAGTTTGTGCTGTAGCTGCTACGTTTAAGTTGTCCGACCGTTTGAGAATACTTTTCATTCCCTCCAAATGTATTTCAGAGTCGTCTACAATGAATATTTTTATCATTTTCTAAAGGTTTTATGTAATGTAAATGTAAATATGCTGCCTTTCCCTTTTGCACTTTTAACCTGAATGTTTTCTTCCAGACGGTTAATAAATTCGCTGACTATCAGTAATCCGAGTCCTGTTCCTTCTTCTTTTTCCGTACCCAGAGAAGATACTTTTGTTCCAATTTGGAAGAGTTTTTCAATTCGTTCTGGTGATATGCCGGTTCCACAGTCTTCTATACTTATGTACCAGTAGTCTTTATCTTCTTTAGCCGATATATGAATATATCCCTTACGATAAGAATATTTTATAGCGTTGGCTATCAGGTTTCTCAATATAGTAGATACCATATTTTTATCTGTATATACGATGATCGGCTGGCTTGGAGCAATAATGGTTAACTCTTTCTTCTGTATGTTAGGATTTAAGAGTTGTATTACAGCCTCTATTTCATCTGTCAGATTTGTCTGTCGGAAAACTGGTCTGATCATTTCCTTTTGTGAAAGAACCCATAACTGAAGATTGTCGAGAAGTGCTTTCCCCTGATGTGAGGATTTACAGATCATTTGTATTTTTTGAAGTTTCTCTTCGTCATTCAGGTCGTTATATCCTTCCAGCAGTGTGGCCGATAAGACATTTAGATGATTCAGCGGACTTTTCAAATCATGCGAAACGATGTTGAAAAATTTGTTTTTGTTTTCCATTATCCGATACAGTTTTTCAGTCCTTTCCTTCACGAGAGCTTCCAGTTGTTCATTCTCATTTCTTAGTTGTCGTTCTCTGAATCTGATTATTCCCCAGATAGCCAGTATACCACTTCCGATGAGCAGTATGATAAACCACCAGGAGTAATACCACGGAGTTGCGATATGAATGAAAAGTTTAGCTGTCTGGTTATTCCATTCTCCATAGCCATTAGTCACTTCTATTTCGAGCCAATATTTGCCAAAGGGTATGTTGGTATATTTGGCGGAAAGTAATGGGGGAGTGGTATAATTCCATTTTTTTTCAAAAGGGACCAGTCGGTATCGATACTTCAAGTAAGGGCTATATGCATAATCGGTAGCGGCAAAGTCGATTTCAAATGAATTTTCTTCTGCTTTGAGATTAAGTTTCCACTCTTTGTTTAAATTGGCAGGGAAGGCTGAACCATTTACTTGAATATCAGTCAGCATTATCTTCTGTGAAGGAAGAGGGCGACTCAGCACTTCCGGATCGAAAAGGCTGAATCCATACATGCTGCCAATAACAATGTTACCATTATGCAGTCGGCAGATAGCTTTTGACAGGTCATTGTTCGGGAGCCCATGATATTCGTAGAATCTTCGCAGAATGTTTCCGGTAGAATCTGATAATAGCAGTCCGTCATTGGTTGTAATCCATAACTGCTGTAGAGAATCTTCCTGAATGCCCTTTATCTGAAAATCTCCTGTCTGACTGATTCTTTCGAATTGTTTGTGCTTTTTGTCATATCTGACCATTCCCTGATGAGTTCCTGCCCAGATAGTTCCATTCCGGCTACAGAAGATACATGCTACATAATTGTCGGGCAAACTGTTGGGATTCCATGGCTGATGATAATAATGAGCTATGGTATCAGCATCGATGGACAAGACATTGATGCCTTTTTCTGTCGTGCCTATCCAGATATTTCCTTGCTGGTCCTCGGTAATACAGCTGGTTAATCTTGAGGTAAGGCAGTCGTTGCCAGGCTGTGTCATATCAGTAAAATGTTCATTTTTCGTATCGAGCAGGCAAAGTCCCTGAAATGTTCCTATCCAAAGTTGCTTATTAGGCCCTTCCGATATGGAACAGACATTGTTATCGATGAGGCTGTTCGGATTGAAATCGTCATGCTCGAATACACTGATTTCATTGTCGGTTAATTTTGCCAGTCCGTCGTTGGTCGCAATCCAGCACGTCTGAAGATCAGGTAAATATAGATCCCTGATCTCTGATCCGGGAAGTCCCTTTTTACTATTTGCCATAAAAGGAATGTGAGCAATCTGTTTTCCTTTGCGGAAAATATATAGTCCTTTACTGCTCCCAGCATATACATCACCGTTTTCCTTTTCGCGTAGGATATTGAAGGATTGAATCTCGGATGATACTCGACTCCAGTTATTATGCGGTCGGTTCTGTTTCCATAGTGCATGAGATGTTCCAATCCACAATTCCTTATTACGAGTTTGTAGTAAAACTTTGATGTTCTCATTTTCTGACACCAGATCCGTATTGTACGAAGCCAGCGGCATGCAAGTCTGTCTTAGGGTATCAATCAACATAAATCCTTTGTCACAATAAACGATGATGGCATGCCCGTCGGCAGAAAGTGTCCAGGCAAAAGATTTATTTTCCGGCATGGAGCATACTGGATGTACGGAATGATTCGTAAGGTCCATGTACATTATTTTTTGCGCATTAGCCATATAGAGTCTGTTGCTTCCTGATAATAATATGTAATCACATCCAAATTCATTCGGAAGCGAAAAAATCTTTGCCTTACTATATTGGTAATATCCTTTTATAATATCCAGATTTGTATAATCATCCGGAAAATGTTCTCCAAACTTGTAGAATCGTTTTTCTTTATTGTCATAATAGCCGAAATAAGTATTCTTGCCGTTCAGAAAATATTGACTGCGGACTTTATCATAGATGATTTGCTCTATTTTTCCTTGTGGGAAGCACGGTACATTGTTCGGGAAGTAATGTTTGAATTCAAACCGTCCTGTTTTACGGTCAAACAGGTTCAGTCCGAAGCACTCCCAGGTGATGCACCAGAAACGTCCTTTCCGGTCTTCCAGAAAACCATTATACCAGTTTGCGCCAAACGGGTTGCCTAACCATAGGCGCGGGTAGTGATAGTCCGGTTTTTTACTCCATAACGCATAACGTTTCCATAGTTTGTTTTTCGGATTATAGACGTTGAATCCTACATGGTTCCACAGACCTACGTAAATCATGCCTTTTTTATCCTGATATAAAGATGATACATGGTTTTCGTCCGGGTACCTGAAGTGTAAGTCTGCATGCAGGTATTTCTGATAATTGTCGGCCAGACTTTCGTTCAGAGTTTGTTGCTCACTGTATATGGCTTCATGTCTGATATACTGGCGGATGACCTCTTTTTCACGTTGGAAAGTTGCATAGTCGATGTTTTTTGTCATCAACCGGTAGTTGAAGTGAGCAATATTTTCCTTTTCAAAATCGAAAACGTAGCTTCCGTCGTTTTGAGTTCCTACCCACAAGCGCCGGTCTTTGGCTTCCATCAGGGCAGATACGTTGTATCCCTGATAGGTATGAAACAGGTTTTTGTGTGGTGCATACATATTAATTCCGTTGTCAGTCCCAATCCAGACGCATCCGTCATTTGATGTGTACAAGCAGAATATTTTGTTGGAAGACAGGGAATTGGAATTATCCGCTACGGATACAAACTGTTCGATTTTATCTTGCGGATAATGCCATCTGACAAGTCCTCCGTAGCCACCTATCCAGATACAGTCTTCTTTGTCGGTAACTGCACATGTTGCTTCGAAC
Source organism: Phocaeicola sp. (assembly GCF_057861905.1). Classification (NCBI taxonomy): domain Bacteria; kingdom Pseudomonadati; phylum Bacteroidota; class Bacteroidia; order Bacteroidales; family Bacteroidaceae; genus Phocaeicola; species Phocaeicola sp. The sequence continues at coordinate 32,164 of NZ_DBMACV010000030.1, forward strand.
GGGACGGAACGATAATGGACAAACTTATGCTGTTCGAAATCATATTTCTGTATAGAGCCGAATGACGAAGAAAACAAGCTGCCGTCCTTGGCTTTTACAAAAAAAGCCGATTCGAGCTTCATGCCCTTATCCGACCAAGTAGGAGCCGAAAACATTTTATGTGTTTTTTTTGAAAAAACAATTCCCTGCAAGGTACGTCCTCCTATCCATAAAAGCCCGAGAGAGTCTTCATATATTTGCCAGTAATAGTAATTTCCCTCGTTTACTCCGGGAGTATGCTTGAAGTGTGTCCATCGGTTCTCTTTCTGGCAATAGCATGTCAGGTAGCCCTGAGCCGTTTCTATCCATAGATTCCCTTCTTTATCGGCATGAAGTGCTCTGACAAAGTTATTTTTCAGTCCGTTTCGGGTATCATATCTGTAAAATTTATTCCGGACATTGTCGTAACGGTTCAGTCCGTTTTGTGTACCTATCCATAGATTACCATATGGGTCTTCTGATAATGCTGTGACAACATTGTTTGATAAGGTGTTTTTGTCTTTTCTCGAATGAGTAAAATTTACGAAATGTATTCCATCGAATCGTGAGAGTCCGTTTTCTGTTGCAAACCACATAAAGCCGTATCGATCCTGTAAGATATTCAGTACTTTATCGGAAGCAAGTCCGTTTTGTGTGGATAAATGAATGAAGTAAGAATTATCGTTTATGTAACGTGACGCCGGAGGTCTCTGAGCATGAATTGGTGAAAGTATATATAATGCGAGCAATAGAATCCCTGTCCACTTTCTGATTGTTTTTAAAACATCAGACTGGAGTCTGAAAAACTCATTTGAGTTTTTGTCGGGATGCATATTTTACCTTTGTTTTAAAGTGTTAATAATTAGACAAATGTATAAAATTTTCTTATCTTTGGTCTGCTTGCATAAGAAAATTCTAAATTTTTCGTGAAGATAGACTAATAATATGGATTTGTTGTCGCTATAAATAGGAGATACGTATGGAAAATATAACTACATAATAGGGTCGTAAAGATACCATTACATCAATATTGGGGATAAAGTTCAGCCGATTGCAGAAAAAACGTCTTGATGTTTTTTTATTTTTTGTACAAAAGATTTTGAAATTTGTACAAAAAATAATGGAAGACTGATGATCTTTTTCGTATGATATAAGCTGAAGTTGGTCAGTAAATCTCGAAAGTTAGTCTTAAAGCTTTTGTGGGCTTTGAAGACTAACTTTCGTTTTTGTCAGCCGAGCTGGGCTATTGTTTTCGGGTGCCTGTTATATTTCCATCGTAAGTAAGAATGGTGTGATAATACTTGCCAAACCCTTTACCTTCAAAATCACTTCTTCCGCTAATTATGCCATTGGCGGCATCGTCGCTAATCCGTTTGATGGTAATTTGTTGCTGTATATCTATTTTATCCCAGTTGTCGTTGTCTTCCCTTATTTCATTATATTCCGACATTTTTAGGATAAGCTGTCCTTCTTCATCCTCACTAAGCGTTATTTTCATTTCGTCTATGTCCCCGGTAGGAGAGAGATCTACTCCTTCATAATTCAACGTAAACTTTTGGGTTGCGACATCCTGTATATTCAGGTCAAATTTAATGATAGAGGAGGTACTTTGCCCTTCTGAAGTTACAATGTAATTACCTTCAAAATACCATGATGTATTGTTCCATCCTTGATCTGCCGACTGTACAAGTTCAATTGTACGGTCTATCCAAGTGCCGTTTTCTATATATCCTGTCACGGTAAGAAGTCCGCTGCGAGGTTCTCCCGTTGTATTTTCTTTGACTTTAATGTAAAAAGAATTTTCTGTTTCGTCGATGTCGGCTACCCATTCCGGCCATGCCGTGACTTTCCACGATGTAATGCGTTCGTTGGTATATACATATACTCCACGTGTTGAACCTTCTGGCTTGAAAGATAGTCGGGATTCGGACAATTCAAAAAGTACTCCTTGCTGGACGACGGCAAATGTTGCGGGAGGAATTTCCGGAGTATAAGTTTGTGTCGTTATTTTAACCTCGCAGCTTCGTGTTTCTGTTCCTTGATAGGCTTCGACTTCTACTACAACCTGATTGCCTTGGCGGGAAACTTTGCACCAGTCGGCATGACTCTCCACCTTCCATTGAGCTTGCGAACTGACGTCTACCAGATAAGTTGCGGCATCGGGACCAGCTTCTATTACTGTCGGCGAAACTTTGATTTGCCATTCTTCTGCATCAAATATAGGATCCATCTTTGGCTTATTGTGGGATTTTTCATAAAGAAGTTTATCTCCGTGGTCGTTTAATCTGCCACTGAGATCTATAATTTGTTCAATGACACCTTCGATTCTGAATTTAAAATTCCATGCTTTATTTTCCCATTTGATGTCTAAATCATTTATTGCATTGATTGAATCATCGAACCACGAAGCTGTTTTTACATTCCATAATCCTGATTTGTATCCTTCATTTATAACCGCTTGTATGAGGCTTAGATATGGAGACGGATTGGGTTTGTTGGGTTTTACAACGGATCTGGCAATTACTCCGAAAGCTGCGACCTTAAATAGATAAGGGATAATCATTTTTTTTGTATGCTCATCCCAGGTAAAGTTGCGGATGCCTCCGGCCGTTTGTTCATACCATTTCTTAAATGGTTGTGAAAAAGTCCATACCAGACTTTCGAAGGATCTGGAAGCAGTATCTCCAAAATCGTATGGAATGTCCCAGTAATATTTTATATTTTCCTGACTGTCGATTGTTGCAAGGTCGAAATTACTGTCGGTAATGTTTCGGATAACGAATGTTGTTTCTTTGTATGTCAGCATTTCGGGGATTCCTTCCGGATTAACCATGATAGTTAATTCTTCCCGTTGTTCTCCCACACCAAAATCTACCAGAAACAATCCATAGCCATTGTCTGCATTGAAATCTCCCATAATGTAGCTTCCGTCCTGACACAGCATGAGAAAGTCTGCGTTTTCCGTAACATCGGAAATGTTAATCATTGCAACAGGATTTGTATCATCCTCATTCTCGTCCTGGGAAGAAGGGTCAGAACTGTCGGAACAACCTGTCAGAGATAAGATAACCAGCGCCGACATAACGAGTGACAGCCACTCTCTGAATTCGTTTTTTAAATTGAGTAATGTCTTCATAGCTTTATTTTTATTGGTTGACTGTTACATCATAATCTGTTTCAATAGTAAGTTATTCTGTTCTTATATGGGTAAAGGCTTTCCAGTCGGCTGCTTGCTGATAGTGTGCAAGATATTCCGCTTTGACAAACAGTGTGCAGTGCGATAGCAGTTGTTTATTAAAAGTATAGGCTCCAACCGTCGGAGGAAGTCCCATGCAGTGTATTTCATTCAAATTGTCGCAGTGTGTAAAAGTACAACTGCCAATTTTCTTTAATCCACTGCCTAAGGTGATTTTTTCCAAGGAGAAACAACCTCTAAAAGTTGAATTACCTATACTTTTGACAGAATCGGGGAGAGAGAGTTCTATCAGTTCATGACATTCGGCAAATGCTTCATCTTTTATCAGCCGGATGCTTGAGGGAAGTTTTATATAACAAACCGTACAGCATCCTTGCATCCCTCGTTTTCCTATGGATACTACTTTTTTGTTTTCGATATTTTCGGGTATTTCGAGATAAGCTTTTTCGCAGTTATGTATTGCTTTCATTTCATATTTATTAGCCTCTATGAGAGATTCACTGTCTTCTACTTTTAATATTTTGATAGGAACTATCTCGAGTTCGTGCTTTCCTATTATGCGATAGCCGATTCCATCGATGGTATAGCTGATAGAAGGTTCACCTATTGTTGCGAGAAATCTTTTAAGCGGATTAAGGAATATCCTTATAAATACGATTGTTGCTGTAAAATAGATAAAGGCATATATAAATGTATCCATGGTAAAGTATTAAAATGTGAATCGAATAATAATGTGATATAAATACGTGAGTTCGGGATAAGAAAGTATCTTTAAAAGTTGGTAATCACCGAATTATTTTGTATATTTAAGTCTGACAAACAATTAATTACAAATTAA